>CAZNOB010000056.1:23564-25681 GCA_964574535.1 uncultured Granulosicoccaceae bacterium
CGCCATATATTTTAAGGAAAACAGGCACGGTCAATATTCTTTCTGAAGAAGGTCTGTGTCTGATCGAGGAAAATGCTGATCAAATATTGCAGGACACCGGCATGGAGTTTGTCGATGATCCTGAAATTCTGCAAATTTTCAAATTTGCCGGCTGCGATGTTACTGATACCCGGGTACGATTTGAACCGGGATTTTGTCGCAAAACCATACAGGCTACAGCACCGGCCAGTTTTTACCAGCACGCCAGAAACCCCGACAACGATGTACTGATCGGAGGAGATGCAACGGTATTGTGTCCGTCATGGGGCCCACCGTTTGTGCACGACCTGGACAACGGCAGGCGCTACGCCACTTTTGATGATTTTCAAACGCTTGTTAAGCTGCATCACACCATACCGTGGTTACACCATTCTGGTGGAGTTGTCTGTGAGCCGGTGGATTTGCCGGCAAACAAGCGCCATCTGGATATGCTGCTTGCGCATATACAGTATTCTGATCGACCATTTATGGGAGCCTTTATCGGTGCGGAAAGAGCCACTCATGCAATAGACATAGCACGGATTCTTTTTGGCGAACAAACAGTGGCTGAAAAACCCGTGCTGTACTGTGTATCCAATACCAACGCTCCGTTGGTGATGGATGCCAATATGTCCGGCGCACTGAAAACCTATGCCGCTGCCAATCAGCCTGTTGCCTGCACCCCCTGGGTGTTAACAGGTGCAATGAGTCCCTGTACGGTTGCAGGAACACTGGCACAGGTTCTGGCTGAAGCGCTAGCATGTTTGTCGCTTGTGCAGTTGATCAACCCGGGCGCGCCCTGTCTTATGGGCAGCTTCGCATCAACCATGTCCATGCAATCGGGAAGTCCCACTTTTGGTACACCAGAGGCAGGACAAATGGTGCTGGCTGCAGGGCAACTTGCGCGGCGTTTGGGTGTGCCTTTGCATACTGTCGGTTCACTTTCCGCGTCCAAGCTGCCTGATGGGCAGAGTCAGCAGGAAGGCACCTGGGGTTTGTTAATGGCGATGTTTGCCGGTGCCAATGTGATTAATCATGCGACCGGCTGGCTCGAAGGCGGGTTGACGACCAGTTTTGAAAAAACCATTATTGACGCAGATCTGTGTGGAAAAATTGCACGGTTTTTTGATGGCATCGATCTCAGTGAAAATGCTCAGGCAATGGATGCGATTGCCACTACCGGACCCGGGCAACATTTTTTAGGTTCGGATCACACACAGATTAACTTTATGAGCGCTTTGTTTCGGCCTGAAACACCTGACAATAATTCGTTTGAACAATGGACGACCGACGGTGAGTTCGACACCGCTCAACGAGCCAATAAACTGTTTAAGCAGCGCCTTGAAGCGTATCAGCAGCCAGCACTCGATCCTGCCATCAATAACGCACTGAAAGACTACATAGCGCGCCGCAAAGCGGAAAAACCGGACGTCAATTACTACTGATGCAACATCATGCAGAGATCTAAGTGAATAGAATTGTTGCGTTATGGTGCCATCCCAGATCTATGTCCACTGCTGTGGAAAGACTGATGCGTGAGCGTGGTGAATTTGAATGCCTGCATGAACCCTTCATGTATCACTACTACCTTAATCGTAAACATCGGGAGATGCCTTATTTTGATCCACACGCTGATCATCCACTGACGTATGATGATGTACGTGCCATGATTTTAACCAAAGCAGAGACATCACCGGTGTTTTTTAAGGACATGGGGTACTATATTGATTCTGAATTAATCAACGACCCTGAATTTTGTGAGTCAGTGACGCATTGCTTTTTAATACGCAGTCCGCAGGCGGCAATCGCTTCATACTATCAGCTTGATAATGAAGTTACGCTGGCTGAGATAGGTCTCGAGGCGCAGTGGCGACTTTTCTGTCATCTGCTTGATACAGGCATTCAGCCGACGGTCATACAAGCCGAGGACATCCAAAGAGATCCACGGCTCATTGTTGGAAAATGGTGGGAACATATCGGACTGGATGCCAATGACACTGCATTTGAATGGGATGATCAATCACCGGAAGACTGGAAGCAGGTTGCGGGGTGGCATCAGAATACGATTGCAACTACCTCTATTCGACCGCGGTCTGATC
>CAZNOB010000056.1:25781-27258 GCA_964574535.1 uncultured Granulosicoccaceae bacterium
ATTGGCCCGCGCGCACCGGATGACAAACCGAGCCCTGCGATATACATAATCAGCAATAAGGGGTGAGCCTGGTGTTGTAGCAATGCCAGCGCAGCAATACCGAGGAGACTCAGGGTGTAGCTTAAGGTTGCGACCAGATGCCTTGGCCAGTATTCCGCAGCAATTCCGGTAATAACCATCCCGACAAAACTCAACATGCCTACGGTGCCGAAAGCAAAGGCGGCTTCCAGTTCACTGTAGCCCTGATCAATCAGATAAGCCACTGACTGAAGGCTTATCCCGAAGATGCCTACGGCGCTGGCAGCAAAGATACCGAAAAACGCCCAGAATGCTTTGGTGGAAAGTGCCTCCTGCAATGTTAGCCCGCCGATTGATTTACCTTTGTGTACTTTTCGAGGGTTATTGATGGATCCGCCTTCAATGACTTTCCAGGGCAGAAAAACCATCAGCATAAAAACCGCCACGAATATCCAGCCGATAGAACTGTACGCATTTTGCCAGTTTGACTGTTCTATAAACCACTGAGCTAAAGGCACCAGCGTCAGGGTACCCAGCCCCTGGCTGGCATAGCCGACTGATAAGGCCGTAGACAGGCGCTTGTGGTACCAGCGTGATACCAGGCTTTGGGTGGGCACTAATCCAATCATGGAAGCACCGACCCCGCCGCCGACGCCGATAACAATATAGAATTGCCACAGTTGATTAAGGCTGCCGGCACTGAGATAAGTGATTGCCAGGATCAGAGTGCCGGACAGGTAATTAAACCGTGCACCGAATCGATCAAAGGTGACTCCGGCTAGTAGAGATCCAAGTCCAACGCTGACCATATACACAGAGTAAACAGACGCTACGGATGCACGTTCCCATTCAAAGTTACTGCTGAGCGGTAAAAGAAAAACACTGAAAGTCTCGCCCGCTCCACGACTGAGTGCAGTCATCACCACGCACAGCCCGAGTATCAGAAACCCGGACAAAAGAGACGAAAATGCAGGCTGTTCGTTGGTCACCGAGTTTCATACTGCAGGTGAAATGGATTGAGTTTTAATGTTTTTAGATCACAGTTGGTTTGAGATAACGCAGAAACCTGTAGGCATGCCTGTGGACTTAGTCTGCTCATGCCAGCGGTTCGAGAATCTGGTCTTTATATACCAGCTGTACACTCGGCCTTTTCTGCACAGCATTGGCAATACGCTCAACATTCGGAAATTCCTTTATTGAAGGATGACCACGTGATGTTCTCAGCCACGTAGTTAACATAAACAGATAAATATCTACCGCACTAAATTGATTGCCCAGAATCCATTGCTTATCACCGATCTGCGTATCGATAACTGTCCAGGTTTCCCTTAAGCGGCGAAGTCCACGCCGTTGTGCACCTGGTTCATCTTCCGGCGTATCTGCGAATCGGTGTGAATAATAGTCGAGTTGAAAAGCAGTCTGCACAGAGCTTGAAAAATAAACCAGTGTTTGCAAATAC
>CAZNOB010000056.1:27358-28817 GCA_964574535.1 uncultured Granulosicoccaceae bacterium
GGTGGGAGGACGACCCCGTCGCACGAATGCGGCGTGGTTGATCTATAACGAAGTACAGATAGCTCGTGCGTCATCAGAAGCCGCCAGACATTGTCTACCCGATAGGGTCGGATGGCAGGGTCAATGACATGATCGGGGTAGGGCGATTCTACTTCTTGTATGATCAATCCAGGTGAGTACGCCTGAAAACCCGTCAGTTAATAATTTATAGCCTCGCCAGAACCACCATCCACAGCAATACATTGGCCGGTGACCATGTTTGCCAGTGGTGAACAGAAGAATAGTACCGAAGCGGCAATATCTTCTGGTTGCACCAGCTTGCCCAGCGGAATATCGCTGAGGCGGCTATTGATCACAGCCTCGATACTACAGTTACTTTCAATCGCTTCTCGCTCGAAGATTTCAGTCACTCGCTCGGTTGCTGTGTAACCCGGGTGAACGCAATTCACTGTCACATTGTGTTGTGCTGCGTAGTTGGCAAACTGTTTGGTGAAATTGGCGACCCCGGCATTAACTACCCCGTTGGTCATTCGCAAAGGAGCCACAATCCGAGCGGTCATGCCGCCGACGTTTACTATTCGACCGCCACCTCGATCTGCCATAAACGGTAAAACTATTCTGGCCATACGGATATAAGCCATTAACTTCACGTCAATGTGGTATTGAAATTCGTCGTCAGTTAACTCATCGAATCGCGCACTGGTGGAGGTCACCGCATTGTTCACCAACACATCAATTTGATTGGATCCTCCGAGTGTTTTGTCAACCAAATCATTGATATCACCGAGTCGACTGACATCTGCCTGAAATGGAAAAGCTTTCACGCCACGGTGACGAATTTCCTCTGCAGTTGCCTCAAGTGTTTCCAGAGTACGGCCACAGAATGCGATGTTCATGCCCTGGTCTGCCAGAGTAAGCGCGACCGCTTTGCCGATCCCGCGACTGCCACCGGTAATGAGTGCGAGTTTGTCACTTAAGTCGAATTGCATGCCAGTGGCCTTGTAGTAGTGTTTTTGCCTGGAATACTCCAGGTGAGTGGGATGTTTGGAAAGCGCGGTAACGCGGCTCGAAGCCATAGCTGTGTTGCCATCATTGATAAAGCCTGGATTCGACGCAGGCCCATGGCCCACTAGATAAGCAGGTAGTGAAACTAATTATGTTTTATTATCTGTCATGTATGCAATTTTCCAGCTTTAACGGGTTTAATCTAAGGAGTGGAGAAATAGTGAATGACTTCGCTAAAATATTTTCGTTAATATTCTTTCGATTACCAGCAATTATGATCGAAAAAAACGTGCGGTGATGTCCGCCAACAGACAAAATTCCTTATGAGTAGACAACCCAATTTCCTGTTCATTATCACGGATCAACACAGGGCCGATCATCTGGGTTGCTACGGTAATGCTATCGTTCAAACCCCCAATATTGATTCTCTGGCACGCAGCGGTAAACGCTGGGA
>CAZNOB010000057.1:0-24594 GCA_964574535.1 uncultured Granulosicoccaceae bacterium
TGTTGTTGAACGAATTCATTGTCATTTTCATTTCGGCAAAGACTTCTTTGGGATGTGTATATGCCCAGTCAAGACCAATACGTTTTGCCAGTTCAACCGTGATCCACCAGTCTTCTTTGGCATCACCTGGTGGTGATACAGCAGGCCTGCCCATTTGCACTTGTCTGTTGGTGTTAGTGACCGTGCCGGTTTTTTCTGGCCATGCGGAAGAAGGCAGAATCACATCGGCATAGTTTGCGGTTTCTGTTAAGAAGATATCCTGCACAACCAGGTGATCAAGCATGGCCAGTGCGTCGCGGGCGTGCTCGACATCCGGATCTGACATGGCCGGGTTTTCTCCCAATACGTACATGCCACGGATTTCACCTTCGTGTACCGCATCCATGATTTCTACGACGGTTAAGCCTTTTTCACTGGCGATGTCTTCAGAGCCCCAGACTTCGTTAAACGCGGTTCTTACGCCTTCATCGGTGACAGATTGATAGTCTGGTAAAAACATCGGAATAAGACCGGCATCTGAAGCGCCCTGCACGTTGTTCTGACCTCGCAGGGGGTGTAATCCGGACCCTGGTCGCCCTACTTGCCCGCACATCAGCGCCAATGAAATCAGGCAGCGTGAGTTATCGGTTCCGTGGATATGCTGTGAGATTCCCATGCCCCAGAAAATCATTGCTGACTGTGCGCCAGCAAAGGATCTTGCAACTTCACGCAGGGTATCTGCGTCAATGCCGCATAGTTCAGATATTTTCTCTGGCGGAAAACCGGCCAGATGTTCTTTCATCGCCGGCCAGTTTTCAGTGAATCCTGCAATGTATTGTTCATCATAGAGCTTCTCTTCGACGATAACGTTCATAATGGCATTCAGCATGGCGACATCGGTGCCTGGCCTGAATTGCAGCATATGATGTGCATGGCGTTTTAAGCCCTGACCACGCGGGTCCATAACAATCAGCTTTCCGCCACGCTTTGAAAACTGCTTAAAGTAGGTTGCCGCCACCGGATGATTTTCTGTGGGGTTAGCGCCAATGACGATTGCTACATCTGCGTTTTCAATTTCATTAAACGTTGCAGTGACGGCACCAGAGCCAACGTTCTCCAGCAATGCTGCTACCGACGAGGCATGGCACAAACGGGTACAGTGATCAACGTTATTGTGCTGAAAACCCTGACGGATAAATTTCTGAAAAAGATAAGCTTCTTCATTTGAACATTTAGCAGAGCCGAAGCCCGCAACACGTTTACCTGTGTCATTACGCAGTTTGACCAGACCACCCGCGGCGGCTTCCAGTGCTTCTTCCCAGGTGGCTTCGCGAAAGTGCGTCATCACATTGGAGGGATCAACATTTAAGCCTTTGGGTGGTGCATCTTCACGTCTGATTAATGGTTTGGTTAAACGATGCGGGTGCGCAATATAATCAAAACCGAAACGCCCTTTTACACAGAGTCGATTTTCATTAGATGGTCCTTCAACACCATCAACCCAGGCTATTTTTTCATCTTTGATTTTGAACGATAACTGACAGCCTACCCCGCAATAGGGACAGACGCTTTTTACTTCGCGATCAAATGACTGGCTATCGCCAACCCCCTGATCATCAAGTACGGTAGCAGGCATTAAGGCCCCTGTCGGGCAGGCCTGCACACATTCACCACAGGCGACACAGGTTGATGCACCCATGGGATCATCAAAGTCGAAAGTTATTTTGGCATCGTGCCCGCGCCCGGACATGCCAATGACATCATTCACCTGCACTTCGCGACAGGCTCTTACACACAGATTGCAGTGAATACAGGCATCCAGATTCACACTCATGGCCAGGTGTGATGCATCAAGCAAGGGCACCCGATCAGTTTCTATTTTCGGAAACCGACTTTCAGAGACGTTCTGGCTCTTTGCCATATTCCAGAAGTGTGATGATTTATCATGTGCCACATCCGCTTGCGGCTGATCAGCCACCAGCATTTCAATGACTACTTTACGCGCCAGTACTGAACGTTCGCTCTGTGCATTCACCACCATGCCTTCAACGGGTGTTCTGATACAGGATGCCGCCAGTACACGCTCGCCTTCGATCTCGACCATGCAAGCGCGGCAGTTACCGTCGGACCGATAGCCGGTTGCATCCTTGTGGCACAAGTGCGGGATGATTGCGCCTTGTCTTTTGGCGACTTCCCAGATTGACTCACCGGGCTCTGCCGTTACCTGTACGCCATCAAGGGTAAAATTAATTGAGTTGGTCATTAGCTTATACCTCTTCCGGGAAGTGTTTCATGGTTAGAAGTATGGGATTTGGCGCTGCCTGTCCCAAACCACAGATGGATGCATCAACCATTACGTTGCAAAGCTCTTCTAATAGCGGTTTATCCCAAGCGTCTTTTTCCATAAGCTTGACGGCTTTCTCGCAACCTACGCGGCATGGGGTGCATTGCCCGCAACTTTCGTCTTCGAAAAATCGCAGCATGTTAAGGGCGGCATCTTTGACGCTGTCTTTGTCAGACAAGATCACAATGGCTGCAGATCCGATGAATGATCCGTGCGGTTGCAATGTGTCGAAATCCATTGGGATATCGTTCATTGAGGCGGGCAATATGCCGGCGGATGGTCCGCCCGGCTGATAGGCTTTAAAAGTATGTCCGTCCAACATGCCACCGGCAGCTTCAATCAGGTCGGTTATGGTTGAACCTGCTGCAGTCAAATAAACCCCCGGGTTTTTAACGCGCCCTGACATGGAAAAGCTGCGCAATCCGGTTCGGCCATTTTTTTCTGTACTGTTTAGAATTTCCGGGCCTTCCCGGCAAATTCTGGCCACCCAATGCAAGGTTTCTACATTATGGACCAGCGTGGGTCTGCCAAAAATACCGACCTGTGCCACATAGGGTGGTCGGTGGCGTGGCAATCCGCGCTTACCTTCGATTGATTCAATCATGGCGCTTTCTTCACCACAGATATAGGCACCGGCACCACGACGCAGTTCGATATAACCGGGTTCTGCAATTCCTGCAGATTCGAGTGCTGCGATTTCTTTAGCCAGTATATGTAGTACAGCAGGGTATTCATCACGCATGTAGATGTAACAGCGACTTGCCTCAACCGCCCATGCAGCGATCAACATGCCTTCCAGAAACAGGTGTGGCGTGCGCTCTAGATAGTAGCGATCTTTAAACGTACCCGGCTCACCCTCGTCTCCATTCACGGCAAGGTATCGCGGACCGGCCTCTGCACGAACAAACGACCATTTTTTGCCTGACGGAAATCCCGCACCACCCAAACCGCGCAACCCCGATGCGTTAATTGAATCCTGCACTTGTTCGGGGGTTAGTTTTCCATCACGCAGTTCGGCCAGTTCGCGGTAGCCCCCTTGCTTTTGGTACGCACTGAAATCTTCGTAATCCGGAATTTCTGCGTGGGTGTCATTTGATTTCACTGCGGCATCTGCCAATTCATAGGTGGCGTGATCGATATGCTTATGGCCAATCTCGAGTACAGGTGCGGTATCACAACGCCCCATACATGGCGCTCTAACCACCCGCACCTGTGAGGGGTCAGTGCCATCTTTCAGTTTTGCCATCAACTGCTGTGCACCGGCAAGTTCACAGGCCAGTGAATCACAGACACGGATGGTGGTGGCGGCCGGGGGCGCTTCACCTTCGGCGACTACATCAAAGTGCGCATAGAAGGTGGCCACTTCATGGACTTCAGCCTGCGAGAGCCGCATCTCATGCGCCAGCGCATACAGATGCGCTGAAGACAAATACCCGTATTTATCCTGAATCAAATGCAAATGCTCAATAAGCAGGTCAGCACTGCGTGGCTTATCGCCCAGTAGAGATTGCACATCTGCCAGTGCCTTGTCATCAAGCTGGCGACCCTTGGGGGTTGTGCGACCTTTGCCACGACCAGATTTCCAGACACCCGGTTTTAGTTCTGCCACGACCATTTCATTGCTCCAATGAGGATTGCAGGTATTACAAGCGCTATCAAAACGCAGGCCAGCCATAAACACAAATTGCTTTTTCCAATCATGCGATTTGTTTTACTTATGACAGCCTGTGACACGCCGGAGTGTAGCAGCGGGATCGGCAGATACTCAGATCGCTCGTTATTCCTCAAACACCTGCTCTGAAATTTGGAGCTTTACACCTAAAATTGACTATCGACAGGCAAACCCGGGCCAGTGCGGGCAATTTCCGATATTCTGTCGACGCAGGGGCCATCACCCTGATCAATTACCCAACCCAGACAGGCAGGCTTCCATGAAACATAAGGTTGTACTCACACGCCGCTGGCCAGAGCAGGTAGAAAAAGCACTGGCTGAAAAATACGACTGCACGTTTAATCCGACCGACACCCCCTTCACAGCAGAACAATATCAAAATGCCTTATTAACCGCCGATGCCCTGCTGCCTACGGTCACCGATAAACTGGACGCAGATGCAATGAACGTCGCTAACCCGCGAACAAAAATCATTGCAAACTTCGGGGTGGGGTTCAGTCATATTGATCTGGATACGGTTAAATCACAAAACATCGTCGTCACTAACACGCCAGATGTACTGAGCGATTGCACAGCCGATATCGCGATGACTTTACTTTTGATGGTGGCTCGACGCGCGGGTGAGGGTGAGCGGGAATTGCGCAACTCAAAGTGGACTGGCTGGCGTCCGACACATCTGGTGGGTACAAAAGTCTCGGGGAAAACACTGGGTATTGTTGGCTTTGGCAGAATTGGTCGAGCCATGGCAAAACGTGCGCATGCAGGCTTCGGGATGAATATTGTGGTCCATAATCGATCACCAGTGGCAGCAGAGCTTCTAAGTAGCGTACAGGCGCGGCAGCTTGCAACACTGGATGAAGTAATGGCGACGGCTGATTTTATTTCATTGCATTGTCCGGGCGGCACCGAGAACACTCACCTGATAAACGAACAGCGTTTATCAATGATGAAACCAGGGGGCATTCTAATTAATACCGCACGTGGCGAAGTGATCGATGAAAGTGCACTGATCGCCGCGATGACCTCAGATCAGATTGGGGGTATCGGGCTTGATGTTTTTCAGAATGAACCAGAAATTGACCCACGCTTTTTATCGCTTCCCAATGCGGTATTACTGCCACACCTTGGCAGCGCTACCGAAGAAACCCGGGATGGCATGGGTTATCGGGTAGTGGAAAATCTTGATCAATTTTTTAGCGGTAAAAGCCCTGCAGACCGTGTCATTTAACGGGACAGATCAATTACTTTGCGTAGCGCACCAATAGCGGGCAAGGCAGTTTCATAAGCATGTGTTGCTAATCCAATTGTGTTTTCAACCACCGGCTGTTCCAACTTCAGGCTGATTGAATTTTGATCGAGGAACAGGCTATCAATCAACCTTTGCGGCGCGATTGTCGCCGCAGAGCCATTAGTGACTTGCGCCAGTGCGGCGGTAAAGGCGTTGGTTTCCATAACCGGCTGCGGCGTTACACCGGCAGACTGAAAGACCTCATCAACAATTTTTCTAAAGCGCATTCCCTTGCTGAGTAAACACAGTGGCAAGGCAGCCGCTTCGGTCCAGGTAGCGTTGCCTTTTTTACGAGGCGCCAGATGCATGGGCGTGAGTAACACGTAGTGCTCTTCATAGATAGGCTCAAACCTTAATGCACTGATTTCTTTTTCATCGTTATAAGTAATCCCTGCATCAATAGAGAAATCCTGGATACCACGAGCTATTTGTACAGAGGTAAGAGATTGAATTTCAATGGTGAGTTTTTCGTACTGTGCTCGTAATGCAGTGGATATTTCTGCAGCGTAGGGTAAGGCTGTGGGCACAACCCCCAACGCCAGTACACCACGCAGAGCCCCTTTTGATATTTCGATATCCTGACGCAGCCCTTCAGCACTAGTGAGTATTTCACGCGCCCACTTCAACACCAGCTCGCCATCTTTGGTAAAGCCCAGAAACTTATTACCACGCCGCACAATTGGCAAACCCAATTCTTGTTCCAGTGATCGAATACGTGCAGAAAACGCAGGTTGCGAAATACCGCAATCCGAGGCAGCAAGTGTAAAGTGCTGACGCCGTGCCAGCGCCAGTAACAGTTGCAAATCACGTATTTCCGGGTATCGATCCATCGCTAACCTGCATCAGTGCTGGTGAATTAAAAAGGTACAGAATACCAACGGGTGATTGTCATTGGAGATCGCACTTAAACCTCCAGGACAATCTTTCCGAAGTGAGACCCCTGCTCCATCGCCCGGTGCGCGTCAGCAGCGTTGTCGAGACTAAAAACATCCGAGATTAACGGTTCGATCTTGCCTTCGGCAAACAGCGGCATTACCGTGTTATTGAAGTCAGCAATAATAGCGGCTTTCTCTGCCACCGGCCTTGAGCGCAAAACGGAGCCAAGGATTTTTTGCCGCTTCACCATCATTAGTGCGATGTTTAGCTCTGCCTTAATCCCGCCCATAATACCAATCACCACCAGACGACCACTGACCGCAAGGCTTTTCATGTTGTCGGCTAGATAGGCAGCACCAATGTGGTCGAGTATGACATCAACGCCCTTGCCCTGAGTGATGGTTTTAATTTCATCGGCGAAAGACTGAGTTTTATAATCAATCACATGATGCGCACCCAGCGCTGCGACTCGCTCAACCTTACTGCTTGAAGCGGTCACAATAATGGTGGCTTCTGGCTTCAGTGACTGCACCAGCTGTATCGCAGCAGTGTTAACGCCGCCTCCACCACCATGCAATAAAATTTGATCCTGTGCTGCGGCTTCACCGAGTACAATGGTATTCAGGTAGGCGGTGATATAGGTTTCACAGATACAGGCTGCTTGTTGATAGGACAGGTTCTCCGGAATCATCATCACATGCCCGGCATGCGCAACTGCATACTCCGCATAACCGCCGCCGCCGACCAGCGCAAACACCCGATCACCAAGGTTGAATCCGCTGACGCCATCGCCCAGTGCTTCAATAGTTCCGGCAACTTCCAGCCCCAGAATTTCTGAATCACCTTTAGGGGGTGGGTAATTACCTTGCCGCTGAATGATGTCAGGTCGATTTACTGAAGTAGCCACCACTTTAATCAACACCTGACCGGCACCGGCCAGTGGCGCTGGAATTTCACCCGGTGATAAATTTTCAGCACCGCCAAACTCACTTAGGAGTATTGCTTTCATAGTTATGCAGACCTGTCGCTACGGGCAGCTTATTGCCGATTGTAGCTTTGCTTTTTAGTTTTGGGATATCAGTGTGAGTTCGTAATTAATCCAGGTTAAATCTACCTTAAACGGTAGCCTGGCAACATGAAGTTTCTCACCGCCTATGTGAAGGCTAGTTTACCTGATATGCTTGTTGTTTAACTCACCAACTGTGACCGGGCATGAACAAACCACTGCTATTGGGCTGCATTGCCGACGATTTCACCGGCGCAAGCGACCTGGCCAACACCCTTGCCCGCGAGGGGATGCGCACTACCCAGTACATAGAGACTCCGGATGATCATCAGCCATGTGATTGTGAGGCGGCAATCATAGCGCTTAAAAGCCGCTCGATAGACGCCTCGGATGCCATTGCACAATCACTCAATGCATTGCGCTGGCTAAAGGCTAAGGGCGCCACGCAATTCATGTTCAAATACTGCTCAACCTTCGATTCCACTCCGGCCGGAAATATCGGACCAGTGGCAGAAGCACTGGCCGCAGAGCTCAAAACCACTGCGGTGGTTGTATGCCCGGCCTTCCCGACGACTGGCCGCACGATATATCAGGGACACTTATTTGTTTTCGACAAACTACTGTGTGAATCCGGGCTTGAGAACCACCCCTTGAACCCAATGACAGATGCCGATATCAGGCGCTGGCTGGCACTGCAGTCTGAAGGCAAGGTAGGCCATATAAGCCAAAGCGTGGTCAGCAGTGGCAGCGATGCAGTAGCAACAGCACTTAATACAGCCGCCTCTGACAATGAAGTACTGGTGGTTGTCGACGCCACTGCAGATCAGGATTTGCGCACCATTGGTAAAGCGTGCGCCAATGCAAAACTGATCACCGGCGGGTCTGGTATCGCTCTGGGTTTGCCGGATAATTTTAGACGCCTGGGAAAACTCAGTGAAACCGGCAGCGCATTTGTACCGCAAAGCGGCCCTGCGGCAATTGTGTGCGGGAGTTGCTCACAGGCAACACGAGAACAAATTAATGCCTATACAGATGGCCCTAAAATCAAGCTGGAAGTCGAATCAATTCTTGACGGCAGCTGCACGGTGGAAGATATCTTTAAACTACACAGCGATGATCAAACCATGCTCGTGTACTCTTCCGCTGATCCACAAGTGGTAAGCCAGCTGCAACAAAAACATGGCACAGATAAAGTCGCGCATGCAATCGAAAGTTTCTTTGGTGAGCTGGCTGTCAGGCTGGTGGCCAACGGCACTCAAAGACTGGTGGTGGCAGGGGGTGAAACCTCAGGCGCGGTGATCAGCGCGTTAAAACTTCACGCCTTTAATATCGGCCCCGAAATTGATCCCGGTGTGCCTGCACTAAGTACTACAGAAGACCAACCGCTGGCAGTTGCCTTAAAATCGGGCAATTTCGGCAGCAAAGACTTCTTCAGCAAAGCACTTGGCCAGCTTGCCAACCCGTCATAAGATCAACCGAGCAACGCACTTGTTAATCCGTGGCCTGAATCCACGGACGCTAAACTCAGAACAAATCGCTGCACTGACCAAAATTAGTTAATAACTCACGGGAACACTCATGCCTCAATTCGCCGCTAACCTGTCAATGATGTTCAACGAAGTTGATTTTCCGGACCGATTCAAAGCGGCTGCCGATGCAGGATTCACTGCCGTCGAATACCTGTTCCCGTATGACTACCCCGCAGAGACGCTTGCCCGGGCACTGCAGGACAATAAACTACAGCAAGTGCTGTTCAATACTCCCCCCGGGGACTGGGATGCCGGTGAACGCGGCCTGGCAGCCGTACCCGGCAGGGAAGAAGAGTTTCTTGGGGGAGTAAGCACCGCAATAAGTTACGCAAAAACACTGGATTGCCCGCGCATTCATGCCATGGCAGGTTTATTACCCGATTCTGCCGATAAAAATCAATGGTTAGACGTCTACATTAAGAATCTGACGGCTGCAGCCAAACTATGTAGTAGCGCAAATATAGATCTTCTTATCGAACCCATTAATCCGATTAACATGCCCGGCTATTTTCTCAATGACTTTAACCAGGCCTGCGATATTCTGGATACGCTCAACGGTCGCGGATCGGCTGTAAAACTACAGTTCGACTTCTTCCATTGCCAGCGAATTCACGGTGATGTACCTGCATGGATTGAAAACTGCAAAAGACATATTGCCCACTTCCAGATAGCCGGTGTACCGGACCGGCATGAACCCGATAATGGTGAACTTCCGTACAAGGAAATACTGCATTCGGCAACCCGGCATGGATTCGGTGAGCTGGCCATTGGATGCGAATATATTCCGGCGGGACGAACAGAAGACGGGCTAAGCTGGTTGAAGGGACTGTAAGACGCAATACCATGAGTCTGTACAGCAGACTTACAATTTGGCATTAAGTATTTTCGTAAGAAACCCCCAGAGGTGTTATGCACGCACGGCCTTCTTTACTGTTTATCTATAAAAACCTGCCGAAATTTATGCAGCGTGCAATTGTTCGCACCTTGTTTCCAACCTACGTTGTTTGCTCCAAAGTATATCTGGAAAATAATGAAGGTAAGTTTCTGGTAGTAAAACCCACCTATCATAAAGCCTGGGATATCCCGAGCGGCCACACTGATAAAGGTGAAAGCCCGGATGATGCAGCCAAAAGGGAATTATTTGAAGAAACCGGAGTAACGGTAGAAAATCTTGAGCAAAAGGCATCTGTGTTTCAGCCGAAAGTGAACACCGTCCAGGTGATATTCGCCGCTACACTGGATCATTCCCCGGAACATCAGGCAGATAACATCGAGATATCCGAAGTCAGATGGGTAACCCGGGAAGAAGTTAACCTTAACCCATTCGCACGTGAGGCACTCGAGGTTCTGCTGGACAAAAAGGTAAGCTACTGGGTTTCAAATATCGGGCACTGACAAAGAACCTTAGAACGTATGCCCTGCTATCCGTGCTTTTTTAATAAAGACTCTATCCGGGGCACAGACACTTTATCTGCAGCACCTAACTCTTGCGCGAAAATTGACACTCTGAGCTCTTCAAACAGCCAGCGGATATCAATGATTTTATTTCGATTCGGGTTCGCTGTGTTTTCACAGGCCTGTTTGACCTGCTCCCATACCGGCAATAACTCTGCGCGTCTTCGGCGATCACGGTCAGGCTCACGATCCAGACTGTCCAGCCGTTTGTTAATCGCGTTAAAATAAACGGGCAATCTCGCCAGCCGAACCGCTGGTGTGGCAGTCACAAAGCCCGGATAAATCAGTTGTGCAATTTGATCCTGGATATCCCCCATGGGCTCCACCCAACTCAGTGATACAGAGCCACTTAAACGCTTTGCAACTGTGCGATGAGCCTCCATGGTTTTTTCAAGTACTGCACAAATGGCATTCGCGTTATTAACCAGATCAGTATTATTCTGATCAATTACCTTTAGAAATTCTTCTCTGGAGCGTGGCTGGTCTTCGCTATCGATAAACGTGGCATCGATCGCTGCATCGATTATATCGTGCTTAAGTACCGCACTTTTACCAAATACTGCAAAGCGCAAACAGAGCACATCAATGCCGGGCAAATTGCGTAGCAGGTATTTTACCTCTTTTTGCATGACCTTCTTGTACAGCATGCGCAAGCCGGCACGCATTTCAGCTACGGCTGCTTCTCTTGTGGCAAAAAGCCGCAAGGCAACTTTGCCTTGTTCGTCAACCAGCGCAGGATACCCCTGCATCTTCACACCCTGTGTTTCTATTTCTACTGATTCTGGTAGATCGCCAAAATTCCAGTCGTTTAAATCACTGCGCTCAAAACTGTTTTCGGCAGTGCCTGCCAGACTCTCTTCAATCTGGTCGATGTATTTTTTCTGCAGTAATTCAAGCTGACGTCCTTCATCAATACACTGACCGTTGCTGTCAAGGATTTCATAGCGCATCTGAAGATAACGCGAGAGGTTTTCATCCTGAAAATCCGTGGCCACCAGTGTTGTGGAATTCAGTTTCTTTAATCCATTGACAAGTGCTTCTTTCAATGGCAAATGACGCTCTGCATTAAGCAACGGTGCCACTTGTTGTGCGTAGTCCGGAGCAGGCACATAGTTACGACGCTGCTGCTTGGGGAGTGATTTAATCAGTGCGGTGATTTTTTCCTGCAGCATACCGGGCACCAGCCATTCACACTGTGCACTTTGAATCCGGTTTAACAAGCTAACCGGAATAACCAGTGTAACGCCGTCGGTTTCGGCGCCGGGCTTGAAATTGTATTTCAACGGCAAAACAATACCGGAAATTTCCATCTGATCCGGAAAGTCTGCTGCTTTAATATCAGGCTCTTCATCACGCAGTAGAAATTCACGATTTAACCAAAGCCCTTTTGGATTTTCTTTTTCAAAAGACTCTCGCCATTGCTCAAACAATGGTCCCGAATAAATCCCTTCGGGAATAATTTGATCGTAAAATCGCATAAGTTCTTCAGGATCTACTAATATATCGCGGCGGCGACTTTTCTCTTCCAGTGTCACCACTTCATCAATGAGTTTAAGGTTATGGTGGTAGAAGCTCGATTGGGTGTTATAGCTTCCCTCAACCAACGCATCACGGATAAAAATGTCTCTGGATTCAGCAGGGTTTATCGGTCCGTAGTTAACCCGTTTCTTCTCAATCACCACCAGCCCGTAAAGCGTAGATTTTCTATTGGCGCCTACTTGTGCACGCTTTCTCTGCCAGCTTGCCCCTGAATAGCTATGCTTTAGCAGATGTTCCGCCAGCCCTTCAATCCATTCCGGCTGTATGGCTGCCACACCTCGTGCGTAGAGCCGTGTGGTTTCACTGACCTCTCCTGCCATTATCCATTTTGATCCCTTGCCAAAAACACCAGACCCGGGAAATAGCATCAACTTGCGATTACGCGTACCCAGATAATTATTGCGATCATCCTTTATCGCTACATTGCCCAATAAACCGGCCAACAATGCCCGATGAATTGCATCGTAGTTTGCTTCCGTGGTGTTCTCGGTGATTTTTAATTCACGCAATACCTGTTGCAACTGTCGCCTGATGTCACGCCATTCACGCACCCGCATATGAGCCAGAAAACGCTGGCCACACATTTTGCGAAACTGATTATTGGATAATCGATCACTCTGAACCCGGCAGAATTCCCACAAGTTGAGCAAGGCCATAAAATCTGATTTTGCATCATTGAACTCTGCGTGTAGTTCATCTGCGGCCTGCTGTTTGGCCATAGGCCTTTCACGCGGATCCTGAACAGATAGCGCGCTGACTATCGTTAGCACTTCAGCAACACTGCCTTCTCTCTGCGCCTCGATCAACATGCGCGCCAGACGCGGATCAATCGGTAAGCGGGCAAGTTTACGACCCAACGGCGTTAATCTTTTTTTACTGTCAACTGCGCCCAATTCAACCAGCAACTGATAGCCGTCATTTATTAAGCGAGCGTCTGGCGCTTCTACAAAGGGGAAGTTTTCCATCTTGCCCAGTCGTGAAACTTCCATCTGCAGAATAACGGAAGCCAGATTGGTGCGGAGTATCTCGGGTTCTGTGAATTCCGCGCGCTGATCAAAATCATCTTCGCTGTATAACCTGATGCAAACACCCGGGGCCTCGCGCCCGCAGCGACCTTTGCGCTGATTGGCAGATGCACGAGATACTTTCTCGATAGGTAATCGCTGCACTTTGCTGCGTACGCTATACCGCGACATTCGTGCAAGACCCGCATCAACAACATAACGGATACCGGGAACGGTTAATGAGGTTTCAGCGACGTTGGTTGCAAGCACTATGCGTTTAGTACTGTGCGGGTTAAATATTCGAGCCTGCTCTGCAGATGATAAGCGAGCAAGCATCGGTAGAACTTCAACCCCCCTCAATACCCTGCTTGAAGAAGCGGCCTTGGTGATGTAGTCGGCGGTTTCGCGAATATCACGTTCTCCGGGTAGAAAAACCAGGATATCACCATCACCCAATGCGGCCAATTCATCGCAGGCATCAAAGATTGCCTGCGGCTGATCTCGGTCGTCATCTTCTTCGGCCCATGGCCGGTAGCGAACCTCCACCGGGTAACTTCGGCCTTCTGCCAGTATGACGGGGGCATCCTCAAAATGCCTTGAGAAAGTACCTGGATCAATAGTGGCTGACGTAATAATAACTTTCAGGTCACGTCGTTTTATCAGCAGTGTTTTTAAGTAGCCGAGAATAAAATCAATATTAAGTGATCGCTCATGCGCTTCGTCGACAATAATGGTGTCGTACTGATTGAGCCACGGATCGGACTGTATTTCGGCCAGTAAAATGCCATCCGTCATTAATTTTATATAGCTTTCTGCAGATATCTTGTCGCTAAAACGTACTTTATATCCAACCGCCTGACCCAACTCTGTTTTTAGTTCAGAAGCGATACGTGCAGAGACGCTTCGTGCAGCAATACGACGCGGCTGCGTATGACCAATAAAGCCGTCGCGCCCAAGACCTGCCTCTATACACATTTTTGGTATCTGGGTGGTTTTACCCGAACCGGTTTCACCACAAATAATGGTCACCGGATTATTTTTAATGGTCTCTATAATTTTTTCGCGGTGCGCAACGATCGGTAAGCTTTCAGGATAATCGGCAAGGGGTATGTTGCTAACACGTTGCTCACGTCGATGTTTCGCTGCGTTTATTAACTGAATAAGTTTTTCGAGTCGAGCAGGATCAGGAGGGGATGGTTCAGCAGGGGATTTTTTTTTGCCTGACTTTTGGCGCTGTGTGCCGGTCAGGCTTCTAAGCTGGCGTCGCAGACCATGCTGCTCTGAACGCATGCATTTGTCGATGTCCCGGTGAATAGAGGTAAGGTCGATCGACATGGAGTCCAGTTAATTTCACCAAATAGAAAAGCTATCTGGTTAACTTTGTACTTTAATCACCAGGTAACCAAGCCCGCTTTGACTAAGTCTGCTTTGTGCATCACGCAGGGCTTTCGCATCGTAGAACGGCCCGATTCTCACACGGTGCAGTTGCTTACCGTCTTTCGCCACCGTACGTACGAAGGCATCCATTCCGGAATCTATCAGACGGCTTTTCATTTTATCGGCGTCACCACCATTCGCAAACGCACCGGCCTGAAGATAATAAAACGTAGTAGGGGCGTTCGGGATTTTCTTTACAATCGAGGAATCCTGCAGCTCACGCATTTGCGCTGTTTGCTGCCTGGCAAGTGCATTACTGCCAGCGCCGGTTAGTCTTGCGGTACCTGCAGCGGCAACCTCGATAGGTTGTACTCCCTCAGCACCACTCAGTTCATCAGCCACTTCTACGGCTGCCGGGCGCTGATCATCTGCAGCCCCAAAGCGACCGACACTATTGCTGCGCTGAAACGCCGGCATTTGATCAGCCTTCACATTAGGTACCGCATCGCGGACCTCTGGCAGATTGTCATAAAAGCCGAACTGTGAGGCCTCGGTAGCCTCATAGCTCTCGACCGCACGCTCGGTTTCAACCAGCGTGTAGTGCTCTTCCGGAAGACGAGAAAGAAACAACACAAAACCCAGAACAAAGCCAACCATGACACCTATGGTCAATAGCATCCATCCCTGGCTCGCACCTGCCTGCCTGCGCCAACTGGCCCAATAGGTAGAAAGGTCCGTGTCTTCCAATTTTCTATTCAGTTGAAAACTATTCTGTTTCATCGCCATCGTTTCAAATCTGCCATACCGCCAGTCGAGTTGAATTCAATCCTGCGCAGCAACTGTACCGTTTTAGTTACATCTACAATGTTACTGTACAAGATTTACAACATCTGCGCTGCAGTGACTGAACTGTGACCTTGAACATGTGCCTGGAGACCATGTATATCTAGTTTTATTTATTTGTAGGTCAACGCTTTACAGATGCTTCTTATTCTAACGCCTGAAGTTAGGCAACGGAAGAGGCGCGATGCACATTTACTGCGAAAAAAGCCTTGCCAATAGCTGCGCATTCATATTTCAAACACTATATGTGGTGTCAAAATATTGCGCCTAAAGCATATCGTGTGGATCAACATCAAGTGACCACCGAACCTTACGAGATGCCGGCAACTGTTCCAAATTTGGTCTTAACCACGAAAGAAGCTGATGTAAGGGCCTTCTTTCACTACACATGAATAACAATTGCGCTCGATAACGCCCGGCCAGACGCTCCATCGGGGCATGGGCCGGACCCAGAACACTCACGGTATCGGACGGGTTTGTTGCTTCAGTTAGGCGCCGAATCTGCTCTAGATAGCTGTGGGCCGCACCGGCGGCCTCGGCGTCGGCACGCAGCAGAGCAATATGAACATAAGGCGGCCAGGCTGTTTCCTGTCTTTCTTCGAGCAAGTGTTCCGAGAATGCTCGATATCCATCGCTAAGCAATTTATCAAGCATCGGGTGTTCAGGGTTGCGGCTTTGCACCAACACCACACCGCGTTTTTCAGCACGACCGGCGCGACCGGCTACCTGAACAATCAATTGCCCCATCTGCTCTATGGCACGGAAGTCAGCCCCGAACAAGCCGCGATCAGCGTCGACAATGCCAACCAGCGTCACGTTTGGAAAATCATGTCCCTTAGCCAGCATTTGGGTGCCCACCAGAATCTGCGCCTCACCGGTCGCGGCCATCATTAAGTGGCGTTGCAACTCGCCCTTGCGACTGGTGCTGTCGCGGTCAATTCGAAGTACTGTGTAGTCTGGAAATCGCTCAGACAAATATTCGTCTACACGCTCGGTGCCAGAGCCGACATGGATAAGCTTATCCCCCTCACAGGCCGAGCACTGTTTCGGGATACGGTGTTCTGCACCGCAATGGTGGCAACGCAATCGATTCGAACGGGCATGTACTGTCATATGCGCATCGCAGTTATTGCAGTCTGCCATGGTGCCGCAATCCTCACACATCAGTACTGGTGCATAACCACGTCTGTTGATAAAGACAATGACTTGCTCACCGCGACGAAGGACTTCTTCCATTGCTGCTAAAAAACGACCCGACAAGCCGTTTTCAATATCACCTCCGCGGCTATCGACCAGCATCACTGCCGGATCGCGAGCCACGCCAGCCCGCTTTTCAATTCTATGCAGGTGCAACAAACCGCGCTCTGCGTTATGAAGTGTCTCCAGTGCAGGGGTCGCAGAGCCCAGTACAATAGGTATATTTAGCTTTCGCGCTCGAACCATAGCAAGATCACGAGCATGGTAACGAAACCCGTCCTGTTGTTTCAGGGAACCGTCATGCTCTTCATCAACAACAATAAATCCAAGCTTGGGCATGGGAGTAAAGACGGCAGAGCGCGTGCCGATCACAACATCAGCGTCACCGTCAACCGCTGCTCGCCAGGCTAAAAACCGCTCAGTGTCATTCAGACCCGAGTGCAGTACTTCCACCCGACAGGCCAACGCGGATCTAATTCTCGATAATAGCTGCGGCGTTAGTCCTATCTCAGGCAACAGCACCAACACCTGCTGACCACGCGCCAGAACTTCACGCGCCACTTCTATATAAACTTCTGTCTTACCGCTGCCAGTCACACCGTATAAAAGTGATGGATAGTAACTCCCGAGATGTTCAAGCAAGGCATCTGCGGCTGTTCGCTGTTCTGAATTAAGCTCATGCAGCGGCCGCGGCTTTTCCACCGGATAGACAGCCACCGTCGTTTCTACCAGTCCTTTGGCAATTAACTGCTTCATCGGGGATGACCAGCGTGCATCGAATAAGCGACACTCACCGCCCGTTACTGCAGACTGGCTGGCCTTGATAAACTGCAATAGCTGAGATTGCACCGGTGCTCTGGCCAATGCCGACTGATCCATTTCAAGGCCAGCCCGGGTAATTTGATAGCTAAGCGGGGGCACGGGTTGAGCGGCTCCCGGTTTGCGCAATAAGACCGGCAAAGCAACCGAAAATGCTTCGCCAACCGGGCAGTGGTAATAGCTACTTGCCCACTCAATCAGGCTGACGATCTCTGTTGATAGCAACGGCTCTGTATCGAGTAATTCCCGCACCTTCTTAAGCTTCGAGAGTTCAATCGTCGCCGGCCCAACACCTGCAACAACGCCAACCTTTTGACTGCGGCCGAAAGGCACAAGTACACGTGCCCCGGTCGGATAGGCATCGAGATTTTTGACGGGCAGATAATCAAAGAGTCGTGATAGCGGCACTGCTATCGCGACTTTCACCACTAAAGGCTCTTCCGTGTTAATTTTTGCTTGCAATATCGTCTCTAACGCAAATCAGAAATCCGTAGTAGCCTGTGGATAACTCTGTGGAAAAAAATCCATGGCTGCCCCGCCCAGACCAATTTGTCAATCACTGATTTAGTTGTAATTCATACTAAAAATTTTGGAAAATCTTTAATTAACAGTAACTTAAACACCAAAACCAGAAATCTATTGATTTTATTAGCCACTTACGTTAGCCGACTTGGTCTTCAATTTAGATTGTGTATAACTAACGAATCTTCGATTTAAACTGATCTATTTCTGCAACACTCTCGTTCTTAAGTACAGTGACATTCAAAATCAGCGAACCGTTGTTTTCCGCCATTTCAGAGCCAGGAACAATCTCTTTCGGCGCTCGCCACCTAATATGTGACTTTTCATGCGTCAAAAATTCAGTCACCACCACCAGGGGATTCGCATCCCGTCTGCGGGCACTATCGCATAAGATACACACAAACTCTTTCCCTACTTTCCAATGCTTACGGACCTTCAATGAAATATATCGGCGAACCAGATTATCAACATGGTTCAAAATCAAAACTGGGTATTCTTTTGGTTAACCTGGGTACACCGGACGACACCAGTGTGCCTTCGGTGCGACGCTACCTGAAGCAATTCCTTAGTGACCCCAGAGTAGTTGAGGTAGCACGCCCGCTTTGGTGGCTGATCCTCAATGGCATTATCCTTCGCATCAGACCTTCGCGTACCGCCGAGGCCTATAAAACTGTCTGGGATGATGAAACCGGCTCCCCACTTTTAAGCATTGGCAAGAAACAAACTGCCGCTGTTCAGCAAAGTTGCACCAAATTTTTTAAAGAAGAACCTCATGTCGCGCTGGCGATGCGCTACGGCAACCCGTCAGTGGAGTCTGCGTTACAACAACTGCGTGAAGCCAACGTCAGAAGATTATTGGTTCTACCGCTCTACCCACAGTACTCAGGCTCAACCGTCGCTTCGGTTTTCGACGAAGTCACCAAAGAGCTCAGCAGAACACGCTGGATACCGGAGACACGATTTATTAATCAATACTTCGATGATCCCAACTACATCGATGCACTGGCTGAGACAGTCCGGGAAAGTTGGCAGACCAACGGTCAGGCACAACGATTGGTGATGTCTTTCCACGGCATTCCGCAGCGATATCGCAGCTCAGGTGATCCGTACTTTTGCCAGTGCCAGGCCACGGCCAGATTACTGGCCGAAAACCTGGCACTTAATACCGACCAGTACCAGGTGGTTTTTCAATCCCGCTTTGGCAGAGAACCCTGGTTACAACCCTACTGTGACAAGACGCTGGAGAAGTTGCCAGCTGAAGGCATTCGGAGTGTCGATTTAATCTGTCCGGGGTTTTCATCTGATTGCCTTGAGACAATAGAAGAAATCAATGTTGAGAACCGCGAAATTTTTATGGAAGCCGGCGGGGAGAAGTTCCACTATATTGAAGCGCTTAACGATCGCAACACTCACATACAAGCCGTGTGCAAGCTGCTACAGAAACATGCCATGGGCTGGCCAGAGGGAGTTATCACCAGTGATGATGGCGGTATGCTGCATAACAACGAAACTGAACTGGCCAAATCACGGGAACGCGCCCTGGCACTGGGTGCAGAAACCACGGCCTAAAATGATTGGGCCCTTGCAATAACAAGATCCTGGCCCGCCATGGTGAGTTCTCGCTGAACACACAGGGTCAGGAGCGACGTTGCTTTCTTTTCCAGCGTAGCATTCGGTAGATAAAGAGCGGGTTGCCGATGATGTAGCGCCGCCACAACCGTGCTGGCTCAAGGTACAACCGATATAGCCATTCTATTCCGCTGTTACGCATCCACACCGGCGCTCGCTTCTTATCACCGGAGTAAAAATCAAACAGTCCGCCGACACCGATGAGCAGATTGCTGTCAATCTGTTGTCGGTGTTTGTGTATCCATTTTTCCTGTCTGGGCGCACCGAACGCCACCAGTACAATATTTGGCTTTACGGCATTAATTTTTTCTATCACGCCAGCGCTGTCGGTTTCGTGATCAAAGTAGCCATGCTGCTCACCAACCACATTCAAACCAGGATAATTTGTTTCCAGATTTTCTTTCATTCGCTCTGCCACACCAGGCGCTGCGCCCAGCAGGAACAGAGAAAATTCTTTTTGTGTTGAGACTTCGCACAACTCGGGCAATAAATCTGTGCCATTCACATTAGCCTTCAGACGCTGGCCAATAATTCGGCAGGCGATACTTATGCCGGCACCATCAGGTAAAACAATCGTTTGAGAATTTAAAATCGAGCGATACTCTTCATCTTTTGAGCTGATATTCAGACAATCGGCGTTGATGAAATAGACGCTCTCTTTTTCACCGGAATGCACTACATCAGCAAGCATGCCCAGTGCCTCCTCCATGGAGATACTCAGGAACCCTACATCAAGCACAGTTAGCTGTCTGCTACGGTCCATAAGACCTACTGTCCCGGCAGGCAGAGAGGACGCCAATGCATCCTGAGCAGACGGTGAACCAATCTCTGGCAACTCCCATTGTGGTGAATTCTGTTTCAATTACCTGCATCAATCGGTTAACTCAAAAAACCTCACAAACAGCCTGCACAGAGCAATGCTGCGACGCCTTAGCTACATAGCATTGGTTTGCGCCACGCTGATGTACCAAGCCCGGAATTCGCTGGCATGCAACCAGACACACAAGTGTAGCCGGTATGCGGTTTCGTAAAACACCTGTCATACCATTAAGACAGTGAAACATTATTAACTCTATTGTTGTGTAACAGATAAACGCGGATGCAAATCAGAACCACCTTGCACTGCAATGACCCCGCAGAGCAAAGCTACTTTTCACAAACTCCTTGCCAGTGCAAGGTTATATTATATCGCCAAGATACTCCATTGCATGGAGGACAACCCTTAACTGACTGGTTTGGCTGACGAGACAACATTTCAACATTGGCTGACCGCACGATACACTGACGCCCACAATTACCGGCGCACGATCATCATGAAATATACAGCAGACAGCCTCGAATCAATTGCAAGAACCATACTTTCCGGATTCGGATGCGATGACACCGAAGCCAATATCGTTGCCGACCACCTGATCAGAGCTAATCTTACCGGCCACGATTCACACGGCATCGGCATGCTGCCCATGTATGGCTTCCAGGTGGAAGACGGCAATCTGATCCCCAATCAAACGCCGGAATTTCTACCAGGAGCCGGGGCAATCAGAGTCGTTGACGCACGTCGCGGATTTGGTCACCACATGGCCTTGCTGGCACTTGATCGCGCCATTGAAGCCGCTCGCGAACACCATGTGGCAGTGCTGGGGTTGCGTAATTCAGGGCATGTATCACGCGCCGGGAATTACTCTGAATATTGCGCCGCACAAGGCTTTATGTCGATACACTTTGTCAACGTGTGGGGTCATGCCCCTGTAGTTGCACCACACGGCAGCAAAGATCCGGGTTTCAGCACTAACCCGATCAGTATCGGAATTCCTGTCAAGGGCGCGGCCACACCGATGCTGGACATGGCAACCAGTACGGTGGCACTGGGGAAAGTCAGGGTGGCGCATAACAAAGGGGAAAGAGTACCTCAGGGATGGATACTGGATCACGATGGCAACAGCACCGATGACCCTACCCCGATGTGGTCACATCGACAGGGTGCATTGACCGCCTTTGGAGCCCACAAAGGCTCAGGCCTGGGCATATTCGTCGAACTATTAGCGGGAGCTTTGGCGGGCAACGAAACTGTCGCTACCGGAAACCATATTCCACGCGGCGTATTCAACAATATGTTTTCGATCATTGTTAACCCAAGCGGATTCGATGACCAGCAAGCTATAGAGGAACGGGTTATGGAGTTTTACCACTCTATTAAAAGCGGCCGCCCGACCAAGAACACCGACGAGATTCTGATGCCGGGCGAACCTGAAACAAGAAATACTGCGGATCGCCGGGAAAACGGCATCGATATTGATGATGAAACAGTAAGTCAGCTGCTAGCCACAGCAGACAGCTTTAAACTGAATAGCAAGGAACTAGAAAAATCACTGAAAATCGCGAATTAACAGAACTTAAATATCCCACTGTTGTTAGCCTTGGCATTTACGTTAATATTCCACGATTTTTCACCCATTGAATATCAGCGATCTGCATTTGCTAATTTCAGCACGGAAAGCATGTATGCTCACATTGGCTTTTTATAGGATAATGCCGAAGGCGCGAGGTCAGCTCACATATTGTTGTTTTGTGTCTGATGCATGCTGCGGGACTTTGAAATATCTGCGGATCCGTTGCAAACGGCACAACAAAATATTGACGCAACCGAGTACACACAAGCGTGATCTTCCACCCCAACACCTACATCCTGTCTTGACAGCAAGCTAACGTTCGATGCTAAAGACACCTCAGACAGGATCTACCCAATGACCACTATGCTGGTCGCCTCGAGCGGTGGACACTTCACACAGCTCGCAGAGTTATGGCCGCGTATACAAGGAGTTAACCCTGAGTGTGTCTGGGTAACGTTTGATTCACCTCAAACTCGCTCTATGCTTCAAGGTGAGAGAGTAGAATACGTACCCTACATCAAGCCTCGCGGGCTGGGATCAGTTATCCGAAATGTACCGCAGGCTTTTAAACTAATTCGAAAATACAATGTTGATGCTGTAATTAGCACAGGGTCAGCCATTGCCCTGGCCTATCTGCCGTACAGCGCAATCCGCGGCATTCCCACTCACTACATTGAGTCAGCCACTCGCGTTGAAGGCCCATCAGTCACTGGTAAAGCGCTCAGCAGAGTGCCCGGTATAAAGTTCTACAACCAGCATGAAGTCTGGGCTGACGATCAGTGGTCATATCTGGGCTCTGTGTTTGATGGGTTCGAAACCACGAGACTTGATCACCCGCCACCAAAAATTCGTCGCGCTGTCGTGTCTGTGGGAACCATGGAAGACTACAGCTTTCGCGAATTTTTTGTGCGTCTGGCAACTTACCTTAAAGATGCAGATTCTGTTTTATGGCAAACCGGCTCCACTGATGTGAGCGACCTAAACATTGACGGCAAGGCGGTTGTCCCTGCACACGAGCTTGAAGCCGCTATGCAAGAGGCCGATGTAGTCATCGCGCATGCTGGCACAGGTACGGCGCTAACATCCCTGCGCATGGGCAAACGCCCCATACTGGTGCCACGTGATAGCTCACATGGACAGCATATCGATAACCATCAATTTCAGACTGCCGCCCTGCTGGACAAGATGGGACTCGCACTAAGCCGTAAAGTTGAAGACCTGACCAAACAGGATCTTCATGAAGCTGCAGCCTTCAAAGTAGTACGCAGTGATAAACCCAGACTGCTGCAGCTTTAGCTTCACAGACTCACCAGCGATCCGTCTGGCATGCTTCTTCGTACAAAACCCCGCGAAGAAACTTCAATTGCGCTAGCGCTTCGATTTTTAAATTACGGTATTTGCAATGGTCAGACTGGTAAAAATCACAACATTCCTTTTCTGTGCGTGCCTTGCAATGGCTGCACAGGCAGCAAATGTAAAGCTCGCTGAATCTGAATTCAAACGCGCCATTTCCATTATTGAAAATACCCAGCTAGAGCTATTCACAGATACTCCACCCGCCGACTCGGCAGATATTCTGCAGACACTTGAATCAAGATTCATCGACCGTACTGAAAAGATTGACCCGCAAACAATTGATTACAAAAAAAACAAACAGGAGCTACGTATTGAGCTAATGCGAAGCCTGCTCGCAGAAACTATTGAAGCCTATAGTGATCAATATGCCAACTACATTACCCCCGACGCGTTGAAAAGGTATCAAGAAAGGCGTTCAGGTAACTATGAAGGTGTCGGGCTAAAATTCAGGACAATCGCTGATGAATATCCCCTGGTTATTGGGCCTATAATAGACGGACCACTTGATCACAGTGATTTACTACCCGGTGATAAAATTATCGAAGCCAATGGCTACGACCTCAAAGGACTGACAAATAGCCAGGTGGTCAGGCAACTGAAAGGTCCGGCTAAATCACCAATCGACTTAAAACTAAAGCGCAATGGCAAGATATTCCATGTAGTAGGACGACGTGGACCAGTTGAATTAAAATACGCTGACGCCGAGATAATTAAGGACAACATAGGTTACATAAAGATAAGTCGCTTCGGAGGCAACACACATAAAGAAGTAAGAAAACTGCTTGGCAATCTGATCGACCATAAAGTCAGCGGCATTATTCTCGATCTGCGAGATAACCCGGGTGGTTCTACACGTGCAGCCCGAGCGATTGTTTCCATGTTCAGTGAAGAGCCCTGGATCTACTTTGAAAAAAATAAGGCCGGAGCGATCAAACAACTTCCCAGACACGGCGAGTATATGACCGATCTGCCGCTCGCTGTATTGATTAACGGCGACAGCATGTCCTCATCGGAGATAGTTGCAGGCGCATTGAAGTCTTTCGGCCGTGGCACATTAATAGGCAGCCCATCGTTCGGAAAAGGCCTGGTGCAAAGAGTCTTTAATCTAAAAATGCCACTCGGCGGCGCCATCCGAACCACCATTGCAGAATTCGGCACACCCGACCACCAACCCATTCATGGAGCCGGCATCACCCCCGATATCTCCCTGGAAACGCCCGCCGATTTTATGTTCCGTCGATCAGGGTCGCTCAATATCAGAGACAACGCCAAAGCCTTTCAACGCGCACTGCTGGAAGAGACCGTCAGAAAGGATCATGCAGATAAAGCAGATGTTTTAATCAATGCAACAGATGCCCAGCTTGATCGCGCTATCGACGAAATAACCCGGATGACCAGTAGCGCTGGCTTGAAAAACTGACCACCCCGAAATAACAAATTTACCCCTCCCCCTTTTTGCGCTAACCTGAAAGAACTTGTACTAGTGTCAGTGCTATGGCCCATCAAATACCCGAAGATTTAAAACAAAGACTGAATAAGGAAACCGCCACTATCGAATGGGCTGAACTGCTCAAGCACTTTGCGCGCGGTGTGGTAATTAATGTTGAACCCGGCATGGATCTGATCGATGTTGCACACTGCATGGCAGCCGATGATGTGAAAAGGCTGGAAGCGTGGTTTGAAGATGGTACCGTGCGTCGTGCAAGTGATGATGATGCACGCGACTGGACGAAACGCGAACCCTTGTTTTGGTGCGTGGTGACTGCACC
>CAZNOB010000057.1:24694-27963 GCA_964574535.1 uncultured Granulosicoccaceae bacterium
GGAGCAGCAGGTATGAGAAAACCAGTTAAGCGTTGTAGTTGGTGTGAATCAAATGACCTGGATCGCCACTATCACGATACCGAGTGGGGAGTACCGGTTCATGATGACCGGCTATTGTTTGAGATGCTGATACTCGAAGGAGCACAAGCCGGGGTTAGCTGGAATGTGGTACTACAAAAAAGAGAACACTATAAAAAAGTATTCGCTAATTTTGATGCGAAAAAAGTATCAAGATTTACCGATGCAAAGCTCGAGAAAATCCTTCTGGATCCAGGCATTATCCGCAACCGTCTCAAGGTCTTCTCTGTAAAAACCAATGCCATTGCTTTTCTACAAGTACAGAAAGAGTTCGGTAGCTTTGATAAATACATCTGGCAATTTGTCGGTGGCAAACCAAAAAACCATCGCCGAAAATCGATGAAGGAAGTACCCTCACAAACCGAAGAAAGTGTTGCTATGAGTAAAGACTTAAAGAAACGTGGTTTTAAGTTTATTGGCAGTACTATTTGCTATGCATATATGCAAGGCGTAGGGATGGTGAATGATCATCCGGTTAGTTGTTTCCGACACAGCATGGTAGGCAAAAGTTAGGAGTACATCTCTCACAGTTACTCACAGGCACAAAACCAAATAGACTGTTTATCAACCTAAACTCACCACAGCCTAGCTGGCGCAAAGAGTTAATATGTCAACATATTGAATTCAGGCCGCCCTGTGACCTAGTTCCAGCCTGCAATCCGGTAGCAACTGAGGCCTGGCGATGTAATAGCCCTGTACATACTCCACGCCTATTTGTTGCAGAACCAATAGGGATTGCGCATTCTCTAGAAATTCAGCAACGGTTGGTTTATTCATCGCCTTACCGACAGTATGTATTGCTTTGACGAACTCACGATGTACGTCATTGCTATCGATGTCGCGCACAAACCTTCCGTCGAGTTTTATATAATCAACCGGCAGTTTTTCCAGATACCCAAACGATGAAAAACCACTACCAAAATCATCTAACGCTATTTTGAATCCGATTTCTTTCAAACGCAGAAGGAACTCCAGCGCATGATCACCAATCGCGGCTGTCTCGGTTATCTCAAAACATATAGCATGAGCTGGCACATCACAGGCTGCGACTTTCGACTCCAGATAGGCCAAAAACTGCCAATCTCCAATGGTTTTACCAGACAAATTTATATTAATCAGATCTATTTCCTTAAGCACCTGGCGATTAGCACTAAGCCATTCAAACGCATGGTTAACCACCCACTTGTCTATCCTGGTCGCCAGAGAATATCGCTCCGCAACATCAAGAAAAATAGCAGGCGATATTATATTCCCATCGGACTGCATCATCCGAACTAACATTTCCCAGCTATGCACTTGTTGCGCTTGGTCTTCATTCTGATCAGCTGCGATAGTTTTGACAATTGGCTGATAGTACAAACAAAACCAGTCATTACGCAGCGCTTCATTGATTCTGTTAACCCAATCTACATCATGACGCCGACTCTCGATCAATTTTTCGTCATCATTGCTGTATTGAATCCTTCCACCGCCAGCGTTTTTAGCATCATAACAAGCGGTATCTACAGCCGTTAGCAAAGAATGGGAGTCGTGTGCCGCAGACCAAAAATAGACTGCACCGAAGCTGCCGGTAATGGAGAAGTACCGTTCTTCAAAACTAAAATTGTAAGGCGATAACGATCCATGGGCCCGGGCTATACAATCTCTGAATTCAACCTCTGTACATTCAGGCAAGAGGATTAGAAACTCATCTCCCCCGAACCTCGCCACTGATGCACCGTGTTCTGCAACAGCACCAGATAGTGTTTGAGCTACTTCACGAATCAACTGATCGCCCGCCGCATGTCCGGCGGTGTCGTTAACGATCTTGAACAGATCCAGATCTATAAAACACAATCCGCTTTGACCTTCAGTTTTACCGAGCACTTCTTCAAGCTGCTGCATAAAACCCCGCCTGTTTAAAACCCCGCTTAATACATCATGAGTCGCAAGATGCTCCAACTCTCTGGTCAGCTCGTCGGATGCTTTTATTTCAAGCAGCAACTTATCATTCGCCGCTTTCAAGCCAGCCGCAGACCGATTTTTGTTGATCAGATACTTGATGGTCAATAACAGTGAGCCAATAATCACCATTGCAATCAACAGGTGTGCCGTATGCAGCTGCCTTTTTAGCTTCAGTTTCTGCACTGCTTTTTCTTGATTTAGAAGGTCTGAATAGGCGACGGCAGCGAGCTCAACCGCGTTGATATCGTCGCCCAATGCATAGAGCGTCGAACGAATCTCAAACAACCCCTGTGTATCACCAGGCACAATCCAGTCAATCAATAGTCGCGTGTACACCAGTGTGGGCTCACCATTATGCAGGAGCCTATCAAGCGATCCGATCACACGTGCAAGGATTTCATCCGCAGTGCCGTGAGTATCACTGGCATCGTGCCCCTTAGTCAATTGAACCCGGTATTCGCTGGCAATCTCACGATGATGTTCAAGCGCTTTAAGAATTTGAATATATCTATCCAGCTGCATTTGCAGGCTGTCTTTGCTGGCCATTCCACTGCGTTCAACATACTGCGCCACAGATCTCAGCAAGTGATGGTGATTCACATCCAAAGCCGTTGCAGCCGGGCCAAGATCTTCAGCTCCCACGGGTGTGGCGTCACCGTGAAATGCTGAATGGACCGACATTGAGAATGCCAGCCCGCCAAAAACTGACAGAAGAAAACCCTGCTTCAGAAAATTTATCAGCGCCAACATAGAATTCGTCATTGATATACCGGATCAATTAATCATAGTCTTGTACCAGTATCAGGGCAGTTGAATCCAGACTCCCGGCCAACGAAAACCACAGTACAGAAAACCGTACAAACGGGCACAATTAAAATCTGATTTTATTTTGGAGTAACTCAGACTGTCGGCTGGTTCACAATTTTCTGTAGAGACTACCACTGCACATCGACAACCAATGTATGGATCATCGAGAAAGTTCGAGGGGGTAAAAATCTAGCCTGGATTATTCATGAGCCTAATTTCAGTCAGCATGGGGCGTCCAGAGGAAATCTGGCTAAACAGCTTGGCCAATCGTCTGAGAAACGTGGCCCGCCACGTGCCGAGGAGGATGGGCCGAGATGTGACGCCAGATTTTCTTCTGGCGTCGAATAGACACACTGCTATTTTGAAAAAGGTGCCCAAAAAGTGGTTTGGAACTGTATACATAGCATTTCGCTAATACTTACTTGTCGCCTTATGAATAA
>CAZNOB010000058.1:0-13364 GCA_964574535.1 uncultured Granulosicoccaceae bacterium
CTGTCACAGGCACTGAGCGCTAAACATACAGCAGCGAAGCCGGCGGCAACCAGCTTTCGCACACCATGTTGGTGCAAATCAGGGTTCATAGTATTGCTCTTTAGTTTTCATTAGAAGTACGTAACTGCAGCGTGCTCTCTATTAAGCACTTCAGACTAGCGCACCATATATCGAGTGTTGCCGTCAAAAGGTATTCAATGAATAAGTGTAGTTCATCAAATTTTGGTTGCAGATAACTTGTATCGCGAGTAGCCGGTGTAAATAGTCTGTGTCAAAAAACACTGGCCGTTTACAGTGATCGGGTTAGACTTGAAGGGATACTGCAAAGCTGATGAAAGAGCGAACACTGAATGGCCAACACGACTGATCACTACGCGGCTAAAGCGTGCCTTCCGGAGAATCTGGTCCCGTTAATATTGCAATGCCGGGGTTATTCATGAGTGAAGACATTCTGACAGACCCGAACCTGACGGAGCTGTTTTCGCTGCAAGGTAAAGTCGCCCTTGTCACTGGTGCCACGTCGGGTATCGGGCGCCAGCAGGCGATGGCTTTATCGCGCGCAGGAGCGACCGTTATCGCCGTGGGCCGCAACGCTGATGCACTTGATATTGTGATGAAGGAGCTGCATAACAGTGGTGTGGCTGTGCAGGCGGATCTGGCTGTCGCCGACCTTTCCGCTATGCTGGCTGATGCGATTGCCACGACCGGCCCGGTAGATATCCTCTGCAATACAGCTGGAGTGAATTTACGTGAACCGGCTGACGACATAACAAAGGAGTCGTGGGAACAAACCATCAACCTGAATCTGACCGTGCCGTTTTTTCTGGCTCGAGAGCTGGTGCCCGAGATGCAAAAAAAAGGCTCCGGCAAGGTGATCAATATTGCTTCTCTGCAGTCTGAGCGTGCTTTTGCCAACAGCATGGCTTACGGGGCCAGCAAGGGCGGGGTAGCTCAGTTAACTCGTGCTATGGCTGAAGCCTGGTCCGCTGGTGGCGTTTGTTGCAATGCGATAGCGCCCGGTTTTTTCCCGACCGCATTGACGGCTGCAGTTTTTGAAAACCCCGAAATTGCTGAAAAAAATGCCCGCCAAACTGCAATTGGCCGCAACGGCAAATTATCGGATCTGGACGGGGTGACGGTGTTTTTGGCGTCCGCTGCCTCTGATTACATCACCGGGCAGGTGTTATACGTTGACGGTGGGTTTACCGCCAAATAAGGCAATCAAAAGCGATGTCGAACTCAAATCCAGAATGTAAAAGTGAACCCGGTTCTGTCACCCCGGTGATTGACCTGAATCGTTGCGAGGCGCAGTCAGATTGTTTGCGAGTGTGCCCTTGTAATGTATTTGTAATCAAGCCAATCACCCCGCAGGATAAAGCACAATTAAGTCTGCGTGGAAAAATAAAAACCTGGGTGCATGGCAGTAACAAAGCCTACGCCGAGAATGCGCAGGACTGTCGCGCGTGTGCCTTGTGTATTACAGCGTGCCCGGAAAACGCCATCACATTGCAAAAAATCAGGTGAACGGGTTCATACCTCTGGTTTGATTAACACCGTAGACGGACTAAAACGCCCGGAATCTTTGTTCTGGCACTATTCCCGGGCTGTAGTTTTAATTATCATAATAGTCATAAAACAGTCTTTTCAGAGGACAGCACATGCGTTGGCAACAGGCTAGAAAAAGCAGAAATATTGTAGACCGTCGTGGGTCGCGCGGCGCTAGAGGCGGTCGTATACCGGGTCGTGGTGGATCGAAAATGGGCGGTTTGATGACCATTGGTATCGTCATTGCCGGGCTGGTGTTCGGATTTAACCCCATGAAGCTGATTAATATCGCAGGTGGTGCTTCGGGCGGGAGTGGTTTAGCCGGTGGTTTGGGTGCACCGTCAAGCGGTGGTGTTCAGTATGATGCCAGCGCCAGCAAAGATGATCAGGCCGGACAGTTTGTAGCTGCGGTACTGGGCTATACGGAAGATACCTGGAATCAGATTTTTAAAAGCTACGGATCAACCTACCAGCCGCCAAAGCTGGTCATGTTTGAAGGTTCAGTGCACTCTGCCTGTGGGACCCAGAGTTCTGCCGCTGGTCCGTTCTATTGTCCAGGGGACAAGCAAGTCTATATTGATACAGCGTTTTTTCGTGAGCTGCAAAACATGGGGGCAGCGGGTGATTTTGCGATGGCATACGTGATCGGGCACGAGGTCGCTCATCATGTGCAAAATCTCGAAGGCACTTCAATGAAAGTACAAAGAAGGCAACGGCAAGTTGCGAAAGTTGATGCGAATCGATTGTCCGTACTGACGGAGTTACAGGCCGATTGTTATGCTGGTGTCTGGGCTCACCATACGCAAAAGCGTACTCAGTTTCTTGAAGTCGGGGATCTGGAAGAAGGCTTGAATGCGGCGGCACAGATCGGAGATGATGTGTTATTGAGAAAGGCAGGTCATAACCCACATGAAAGTATGTATACCCATGGCAGTTCGAAGCAGCGTCAGGAGTGGTTTACGAATGGCTTGCGCAATGGCGATGTTGAGCGGTGTAATACTTTCGCCCAGGCGGGGGTTCGGTTTTAGTCTCCAATGAAAGAGGTAATAGATTTTCAACAGTACCTTGATGAAGATGGCCTGTTGTCCGAGGTTTCGGACGAGCAATTGCCGTTTGCGATGTTTTTGACTGTCATTGTCGAGTCTGCTTCTACAAATTATAGTTTTCCGTTAAGTTTTGCTGCAACGGACTGTCAGAATTTTATAGGCCACGAATCCTGTATGGGGGAGATCGAGGTCTGGATATTCGCTGATAGTAACTATATTGGATGGGAATGCGTCGAGTGCGCTGAAACAGGCGTGATTTGTAACTGGGAAGGCACAAGGTGGGACAAGAGGGATACCACAATCCACTAGCCTTGATTGCAGAGAAACGGCTAAAGAAATTTGACGCTACTGCGAACAAATAAGATTATCGGGTCCGAAAGAGTGAGGTAGCAGCTCTTCCAGAGTGGTCTGTAGTCTTATTCCTGTTTCATCGCAAATTAAAACAGGCGTGTCGGCTTTTGCAAATTCTCTGATGCGTTGCCGGCAACCACCGCAGGGTGTACACAGTTCATCACCGCGCCCGGTCACTGCTATTGCCTTTATCTGTTTGTCACCACCGGCAATCATCGCACTGATTGCACCGGCTTCAGCACATGACCCTACGGGATAGGCGGCGTTCTCAACATTGCAACCGCTATAGATAGTTCCGGACTCGCTTAGTATCGCCGCACCCACATAGAAATTAGAGTACGGAGCATAGGCGCGCTGCATAATCTGTTTAGCGTGATCAATCAGTTTGTCATACATCATCAGCGCTCTTTACTGAATGGCACGCCAATAGATTTTGGCGCTATAGCGCGACCAATAAAGCCTGCAAGTAAAACTACAGTAAGTATATAGGGCAGTGCCTGTATAAGCTGAACTGGTACTTCGCCTATCACTGGCAATACAATACCCTGCAGCCTGATTGAGACCGCATCAAGAAAGCCGAACATCAGGCATGCCAGCATCGCCGGCAAGGGGCGCCATTTTCCAAAAATCATTGCAGCCAATGCAATATAGCCCTGGCCGGCTGTCATTTCACGTGCGAAAGCAGCGTTCTGTGCAATGGCGAGATAAGCACCGGCCACTCCGCAGAGCATGCCGCAAATCATCACCGCTCTATAGCGCAGGCGACTCACCGAGATACCCGCGGTATCTACTGCAAGCGGGTTCTCACCCACGGCGCGTAAACGCAGGCCAAATCGAGTGCGATACACTACCCACCACGTTAGCGGTACAGTGACAACAGCCACATAGACCAGCAAGTTATGGCCGCTGATCACAGTGCTGTAGACAGGGCCAATGAACGGGATGGCAGAAATCGCATCAATGAAGGGAAGATCCATCGGCATAAAGCGCGCATCTGCACCCAATGCCGGCGTTTGTCCTCCCTGTGAGAACCAGGCGATACCCAGCACGATCGTCAGGCCGGACGCCAATACGTTGATGGCCAGTCCGCTGACGACTTGATCACCGCGATTGGTAATACACGCAAAGCCATGTACCAGTGCCAATAGAACACTCACAACCATAGCGCCTGCCAGGGCAATCCACGGGGAGCCTGTCAGGGCGGCAAGTGCTCCTGCTGCAAATGCAGCTGATAGCATTTTGCCCTCAAGGCTGATGTCAATAATGCCGGAGCGTTCTGAGAACAGCCCTGCCATCGCACACAGAATTAACGGCGCAGATACTCTCAGTGTGGCATCCAGTGTCGCTAATAAACCGGAGATGAACACGCTATCCACGATGGTTATTCCAAAGGTTCAATGGCAAGTGCTGTTGAAGATGAGGTCTTTGCATGGCCGAGCTATTGACTGGCCAGAGCCGGCGGTGGTCTTATCGCTATCCACAGTCGGACAATGGCCGGTCGCAGCATCAAAGCCAGTGCACCAGAAAATAGAATGATTAGACCTTGTATAGCCACTACCATTTCGCGGGTGATTTTAGGGACTTCAAATGCGAGCTCGGCGCCACCCTGATAGAGCACACCAAACAACAAACTTGCCATTAGAATACCCACCGGATGGTTGCGACCCATCAATGCTACTGCAATACCGGTGAAGCCATAGCCCGCTGGAAAATTAAGCAATAGTCGATGATGCACACCCATAATTTCATTAACAGCAACGAATCCGGCCAAAGCCCCGGACAAGCACATCGTGGTGATAATTATTCGCTTTGGTTTTATACCCGCGTAGATTGCCGCTGACTCACTTTGACCTGAGGTGCGCAGTGCATAACCCCAACGAGTTTTCCAGATATAAACCCACACCAGTACGCAGCAAATCAACGCCAAAATAAAAGACAGGTTCAGAGGTGTTCGAGTGACTTCGAACCCCAGCGGTGCCAGCATCTCGTGCATAAATGGCAGCCATGCAGCTTGATCGAATTCACGAGTTTCAGGTGACATGCTGCCAGGCATAATCAAAATATTGACCAGCAGATACACCATCAGTGATGCGGCAATAAAGTTAAACATGATGGTCGTGATAACAATGTGACTGCCACGGTAAGCCTGCAGCCATGCAGGTATTAGTGCCCACATTGCGCCAAACAATCCGGCGGCAATAATGCCGATCGGGATTAACAGTATCCTCGGCAGATATTTATCCAGCAGTAAAAATACCAGTCCGACACCCAGGCCGCCAATGTAGGCCTGGCCTTCTCCACCGATATTAAAAAGACTGGCGTGGAACGCGACGGCGACGGCAAGACCTGTGAAAATGAAATTGGTGGTGTAGTAGAGCGTGTAGCCGACTGCTTCGTCGTAGCCAAAAGCGCCGTTGATCATTATGCCGACGGCTTCAATGGGGTTTTCACCAATTGCAAGAATAATTAATCCGGCAAACACCAGTGCCAGCATAATATTAAGCAGTGGAATTAATACCACTTCTATCCATGCAGGTAGTTCTATGGTGCTGGTATTCACGCCACCTGATCCACTGCGTTTGCCATCATTAGTCCGAGGGTTGTTTTATCTGCTTCACTGCCTTTCATGGTTCCAACGACCTGACCTTCGAACATAACCAGTATTCGATCGCTCAGGGCCATGATTTCATCGAGCTCAACCGACACCAGTAAAACGGCGCAGCCAGCGTCCCGCATATCGATGATTTTCTGGTGAATGAGTTCAATGGCGCCAATATCAACACCGCGAGTTGGTTGACCGACCAGAAGTACGGAAGGCGATTTATCAAGTTCGCGCGCAAGGATTAGCTTTTGTTGATTGCCGCCGGAGAAACTGGATGACTTTAATTTTGGCTCGGGTGGGCGGATATCAAATGATTGCATCAGTTTCCTGCAAGCTTTTCTGATGACGCTGGCATTTAAAAAAAGCCGCCAATTAAAACGCCTTTGGTTTTGGTAACCCAGTACTGATGTTTCAGCCGCCGTGAAAGATTTTATTAACCCAAGTTTTAAACGATCTTCAGGGACATGCTGTACTCCAATTTCCCGCATTTGTTTTGGCCCCAACGGTTTTTTTGCACTGACGGCGTGTCCGTTGATATTGAACTCCCCGCTGCCGGGTAAACGGATGCCTGCCAACACTTCCAGCAGAGTGCTTTGACCGTTACCTGCTACACCGGCAATACCTACTATTTCGCCCTTTTTCACTTCGAAGCTGACATCGTTCAGGCGCATCAGTCCCCGATCATCTGTAACAGAAATATTTTTGACAGCAATACCTGCCTCAGCCCCAGGGATGTCGACTTTATCGAAGGTCTGACTTTCAAGCTTGCGTCCGACCATACTTTCGGCAAGTTCGGCCATGCTCGTATCTGCAGTTCGATGGGTTGATACTATTTCACCCAGACGAAGTACAGATACATTGTCAGTGATATCCATAATTTCGCGTAGCTTATGAGTGATTAACACCACGGTTACGCCGCGTTCCTTAAGTGTTTTTAATACTCGAAACAGTTGATCCGCTTCCTGTGGCGTCAGGACGCCGGTGGGTTCATCCAGAATGAGGATTTCGGCGTTTCGGTATAGCGCTTTTAAAATCTCGGTGCGTTGCTGCTGACCTACCGGAAGCTGACCAACGGGTTCATCAATCGGGACACTGAGCTGGTATTCATCGGAAAGATATTGCAGCGATTCCCTGGCATTTATTGCACTTTTTTTAAGCAGAGGGCTTTGCTCTGCCCCCAGTAATACGTTTTCAAGAACGCTGAAAGTATCAACCAACATAAAATGCTGGTGCACCATGCCAATGCCTGCGTCAATCGCATCACGAGAGTTTCTGATGATAGATGGCTGATCGTTGATCAGGATTTGGCCGCTGTCAGCTTGATAAAAGCCGTACAGGATACTCATTAGAGTAGATTTGCCAGCACCGTTTTCACCAACAATACCATGAATGGTGCCACGCTCAATTTGTAGATCTATGTCGCGGTTGGCCTGAACGGTGCCAAACCTTTTACAGATTTTTCGAAGTTCAATAGCTAAGGGAGGAGCGCCGGGTGCTCCTCCCTGTGTTTCCCGCTGATCAGGCATCAGTGGTTAGTAAGTGCAAGTGTTATCGCTGGTGTAGTCGTGAACCTTGATATCGCCTGAGACTATTTTCTCGGAGATAGCATCAATGGCATCTTTCATTTCGCCCGTGATCATTGATTCATTGTGCTCATCCAGTGCCCAGCCCACTCCGGCTTCGGCAAGACCCAGCACCTGGATGCCGCTTTCCCAGGTATCGTCCATCGCTTGTTTAAAAGCATTGTAGGCAGCAACATCGACTCGTTTCAGCATTGAGGTTAGCATGGTGCCCGGATGCAGGTAGTTCTGGTTCGAGTCAACGCCAATCGCCAGCTTGTCAGCATCTTTGGCAGCCTGGTATACACCGACTCCTGTGCCGCCTGCAGCCGCGTAGATCACATCAACACCACGGTCAAACTGTCCTTTACTGAGTTCGCTGCCGCGACCTGGATCGTTCCAGGCGGCAGGGGTTGTGCCTGTCATGTTCTGAACGACTTCAGCGTCACCGTTAACGTGCTTCGCACCTTGCTCGTAACCGCATGCAAATCGTCGAATCAGAGGAATGTCCATACCACCGACAAATCCGACTTTGCCGCTCTCGGATGCCATAGCTGCCAGCGCCCCAACCAGAAACGATCCTTCGTGCTCTTTGAAAACAACCGACTGTACGTTTGGCAGATCGACAACCATGTCAATGATGGTGAACTTTGTGTCAGGGAATTCCTTGGCGACTTTTTCCATCGCGGGACCCTGTGCGAAACCGACACCCAAAACCGGGTTGGCGCCGCGTTGTGCCATGCGGCGTAAAGCTTGCTCGCGCTGGGTTTCGTTGGTGACTTCAAATTCGCGGTATTCGATGCCTGTTTCGTTTTTGAATCGCTCAACGCCGTCATAGACACCCTGGTTGAATGATTTGTCGAATTTTCCGCCCATATCGAAAACCACAGCGGGCTGGATGTCGGCGGCGGTGGCAGCTGTAGCCAGAAGCAGCGAGGCAGCACCGATGAGTGCTGGTTTTAGTAATTTAGATGTTGATAAATTCATTAATAATCCTCGTGAAAGATCGGTGCGTTGGACAAACAGCGCGGGGCTGTCCGAGAATGAATGATCTATTGCGGACGGATGATTCGGCCAGCTATTCCAATCAATTTCCAAGAGAACAACAACTATTCTCGCGAATCGATCAGAGATATCTGACTCAACTTCATGCCGTCGCTACAACCCTCAAGCCCGGATTGCCACCTGGTGCTGGTTCCGTCTGCTTTAGCATGTGACAATAGTGCGATGATATCAAGCAGCAGCGTGCATGATTTTGTCATTCTGGCAGTTCAGGGGCGAACACAGGATGGACAGATCCGATCTACCGGTATTAAGCAAGTTGTCTCAGCCTTCCGCCCATTGAAAGTAGCCAGCTAATTAAACCCGGGTGTCAATTGCTGCTAAAGCCGGGATCTCGCGTCTTTGGGCCGGAACACCGTATTGCTGCGGTTTTTGCGGCGATGTTCTGGGTACTCTGTATTGGCATGGTCTACCTGCCCGAGTGGCTGCGTCAAACCGGGCTTGATACCGCTCAAATTGGTCTTGTGCTGGCCAGTGCGACCTGGTTGAAGATCCCCGTCACGTTGTTGGCTGGCAATATGGCCGATCGCCTGGGTCGGCGCAAAAAGGTGCTGTTAGTCATAGCGCTGCTGTTGGCAGTGCTGGTGCCGTTGCTGTTGGTGGTTCGCGGTTATTTGTGGCTGTGCCTGCTGTGGGCCTGCGTGGGTGCCTTGAGCTCCACAATGGTACCGATTACTGATTCGATTAGTGTGACTGCGGTGCGTCGAGACGGTCTGATCTATGGACGTATGCGCATGTGGGGGTCCCTGGGTTTTCTGGTCGCCAGTGTTTTTGGCGGGATGGTTATCCGCTGGTCTGGTACTGATTCGGTGGTGTGGTTGCTGTTCTTCGGGGCGCTGGCATTACTGTTCTTTGTACTGAATTCCCCGGACTACGAGACCAGGAAGCCTCTGCAGAAAGACCTGGTTCTGTTGCCGGTACTTCAACTACCTGGCTTCGTGATTTTTCTGATGACAGCAGCAGTACTGATGGCCAGTCACGCAGCGCTGTACAGTATATCGACTGTGCGCTGGGTTGACGCTGGCCTTGAATTGCCGGTCATTGGATTGCTGTGGGCCACCGGTGTTGTGGCTGAAATTTTTATGTTTTTTATTTCCGCCCGCTTGATCGCACGATGGTCGCCCTGGCAATTGTTATTGATCGCAGGAGTTGTTGGATGTTTACGCTGGTCATTGACGGCTCTGATCCTGGACGTGGTTTTATTATTTTTCATCCAGTCGATGCATGCGATCACGTTTACCTTTACCCAGCTTGCTGTGGTGAGCTTTATAGAGCGTAAAGTTCCTGAAGAAATGACATCAAGTGCGCAAACGATTTATGACAGTTGTGCACTGGGAATGGTATTTGGTGCGGCACTTTATGTGAGCGGTTTGCTGTCGCAAGTTGATATGGCTTTGTCTTTTTGGGCGATGGCGGTAATGTCGGGTGGCGGTGGTGTGATGGCCTTGATTATGGTTGGGCGGCGTTAAAGTGAACACAAAACGGGGACAGACAACACGCAGACTTAGCCCGCGTTTTGGTGAATGATAAGGAGTGTTCTGTTCCGCAACTACAATGGGTCACTCTATATGTGAGGTACCTGCAGGCGATCCATTTTTTTGCGTGCGACGCACAAAGGAACAATGACCACTGTGGGGTCAGTTTGATTTATATCCGATCAAAAATTGACCCGGCACTGGGTGTTGAGAACCGATGATATATTCGTGTTGCCGATGCATCGGTCAGCGCTGCGATATAGTCGCAAATAACCCTGTGTGGGTGGTCACTTGCCTGACTGGCATGGTAGACATCTGTGGGAAGCAATCTTTCAGGGTTGTTTAAATAGATGTCGAAGATTTTTAATATCACCTGCTGACCGCGATACTGTAGCGCTTGTAATTCTGGCAACAAAATGACTTCCTGCATCACAAATTTTTTGAGTAGCTTTAGTACCTGCATGGCATTGGGAGTCATCACTGCCTGTAGTTGCAGCAAGGGGTGTTCAAAGTCTTTTTGCTCCTGAATATCGATGTTGGTAATTAACCAACCTACCAGTTTGCTGATCGCATGTTTGCGTCGTTTATTGCTTCCGCTGAATAAGCTTTCAGTATAGAAGTCGGCGTTTTTAGTGATCGGGTTGTCGGGGATTTCTTCCAGCGGTTGAAGAAATTTTGGTTCCCACTGTCGAGGCGAAAGTAGTGACATTGCCACCGCGTCTTCCAGGTCATGAACACCATAGGCGATGTCGTCCGCCAGCTCCATGATGGAAGTATCGAAGCTTTTATATTTTGTTTTTAAGTGTCCGTTGCTGCTGGCGGGTTGCACTGTACTGCAAAAAAGGTTTGTATCTTCTGTGCTAAACGGTGCAAGCGTCCATTCCAGAACGTCTCTCTCGTCGGTATAGATGCCTTTGGGTGGATGCCAGAGATCAAGGTTAAGTGAGTGTTTCTGTTCAATAGCTTCATTGCTATAGCGTGCCAGTTCTGAACAAAAGCCCGGGTACTTTACAATGCTCAGGGTGGCGCGGCGAGTCAGGTCCAGGCCGCTGTCTTCGGAATATTCCCCAAGCCGTGCCAGTATCCTCAAGGTCTGGCCGTTGGCTTCAAATCCGCCTTCTTCTCGCATGGTATAGTTAAGAGCAACTTCACCACCATGTCCGAAAGGCGAGTGGCCAATATCGTGCGCCAGACAGGCTGCATCCATCAGCCCTGATGGTGCAAGCCATTCCAGGTGGGTGGTGTCTTTGGTGTTGGCGCGCAGATGTTCGCAAATACCAGATCCAATCTGGGCAACTTCCAGAGAGTGGGTGAGTCGTGTGCGGTAGAAATCACTTTCGCCTAAGCCAAGTACCTGGGTTTTTGACTGCAGGGCGCGGAACCAGGCGCTATGTATTACGCGTGCACGGTCGCGCTGAAAGTGGCTTTCGGTAGCGCCCGCATTAAAGCGGGTTTTACTTGAGGTCTTCTTTTGGGAGCGTCGTGCGATCCAGTCGTCCAAGCTAAATTCCCTGGTTAGTGGAGCATTAATGATGGTGTGTTAAGCACCTGCATATGCGGTAAAAATTCTGATCATTATTTTAAATGAGTTTATCCGGACCGTAGCAACCAATGCACAGCATCTACAATATCGTACACGGAAAGTCCGGTATGCGAACGAATCTCGGACTTATAAGGTGACAAGTTGGTGCATTCAAGGATAAGTGCTTTCACTGCCGGAAAGTTGTTTGTCAGGCGATCACAAGCGGCCAGCACTTCTTGTGCGGCCTGTTCACGATCGAGATCCGGCAGGTCCTGACTAATGGTTTTTTTCAGGCTGTCATTATTCTGTAGTCCTTCGATCGCCACCGGTGCATGATTCCCAAGGTGCCGCGAGTGAAGTCTGGATTTATCAAAGGTAATCACACCCAGTTTTTCCGTATGGCCGTACCACGCAGTAAGGAGTGGTATTAATGTCAGTGAAGAGGTGATTACCGGAACTTGCGTCAGTTGTGCCAGTCGATTTTGTAGTGGTGACAGGAAACCGCAAGAGGTTGTAATCACAGAAACCGGTGTGGCCGCGAGGGACAGGGCAGCCGCTTCAATATCGGATTCAATCCTGGGCGCTAAAACCTGATGGGTGACTACTGTCGCTGTGGTTGCAGTTTCTATGGTGTGGTAGATCGTGGGGTAATCAAAACTGGCAGGGTTGCCTATATCACCGATAATTCGGGGGAAACTGGTGTTGAGAATCAGTACGCCAATAGTTGGTTTGGTCACTGGATTGATATCAGGAATGGTCCTGACCCTTTAAAAGCATTGCAGGCAAAAAAAACGGGGGCATTGCCCCCGTTATGATTCAATAAAAACGTCGCTTACTTGAGGCGATAGTTGAAGCCTGAAGACAAATTAATTTCAGGATCATCGCCGATTGAGTTTGGCGGATTTGGATCGGTATCTGTTTGTGTCAGATTTAAACCCACGAAATAATCAAGCCTGTTGCCCAGATCGAAAGAATATCGCGTATTCAGTACGTGCGAAGTCGTTGATTCTATATCGTTATCTGAGTAACTTACTCGCCAGCTGTTGGTCCAGTCAATCCGGTCTGTGACTTCATGCGTGTAAGTCATCTCGTTGTTGACCACCTGGATGGTGTTGTCGCCGAATACTGGCTCGTAGCTGAGGGTGTTGATGAATTGACCTTTATAGCCGTATGGTTTGGCGTATTCCCATTCCAGCAGGAGTTTTGGATCGTTATCAGCGAGTCCGGATAGATCACTTGCCTGGAAACCTGCACCTACACGGACTACCCAGCCGTGTTTGCGAACACTGATTGGCTCATCGACCAATACGTCATCCATGGTGATTGCACCGAGTGCGCCCAGTTTGCCATCGCGGATTGAACCGCTTCGGGCAATAGCTTCTTCAATGGCTGCATAGAAGTCTGGTCGGTATTCATCTTCGCCAAATTTGCTTTTGAATTCGTCTTCTCTATCGATAATCTCAGCGGCTTCAATCGCAATTGAGTCCGGTATAGGGCCGGTCAGCAAGCCTTCATTGTTGAGTTCTTCCACGATGCGAATGACTTTCGCCAGCGGTGTTGCATTGTAAACCCGACCATAACCCAGTCCCAGTGTGGCTGCGACGTCGTCTTCTTCTCTGGCATCACGGCTTTCATATTCGCCCTGGCCAAACCAGAATGACATCGGATAAGCGGATTCGTGGAAATAGTTGTCGATAACGCCATTAGCCCGGAATCCCCAGTCACTGTTGGTATCGTTGGAAATTGTTGTGGTGGTCGGAACGCCAGCGTCATCAACGCCGACCACGGTGCTGGTTCTCTGGTCTGATCTGGAGCCCAGCGCATCAAGAGTGACGCCGTAGCTCCAGGTACGTGGCAGTGTGCTGAAGCTCTTCTCATAGTCGGCTATTAGAGAATAGTTGTAGCCAAGCCGATCATTTGGGGCATTTCCGGCAGGTTCGATAGCATTAAAGCTACCGGAGATGTAGGCTTCATCGTATGCGCTGTTGGCGACCGTGTAGTCTTCCAGTGACAGCGCATTGGCCATCATCGGTACACTACTGATCGCCAGAGCCAGTAATGTTTTGCGGGAGGTAAGTTTCATTGTGAACTCCAGGGAGAAGCAAGTAGCTGGTGATTAGTATTTTTTATTTTTCTGGTCTAATGCCAGTTGTGTTTTTTCCACAACACTAATATATAGGTTTGTTGGACTTTGCCAACATA
>CAZNOB010000058.1:13464-27289 GCA_964574535.1 uncultured Granulosicoccaceae bacterium
AGTTGTGTTTTTTCCACAACACTAATATATAGGTTTGTTGGACTTTGCCAACATAGCAAGCATTACTTGGTGGTCACCAAATGATCGGGCACTCAATGAAAGCGGGGTTTGTGTGTACTAAGACGTCGGCGGGATTGTAAATGTTTGTGACGCGAGGGCGTCCTCCAATTTTGAAAAGACCAAAACGAAATTGGATGCTCTGCATTTGTTAGATGATGTCTGCGTAGCGAGAACCTGCAATGGCGAGTGCCCTTGCCCATTTGAGGGTACGATCATTTGCGGCGCCTAGTCGTTCATCTCTGTGGAAATGATCGATAAAACCATCACCTTTGGCGCACCGTCAGGGTGAGTTAGAGTAGCGGAGGTTTGCCATGCAGACTTTCATCTAACAAATGCATAAATGTTTGATTTCTAGCGTTTAGGATCTTTTCGGCAACCTATAAAGCCGTCATGCAAGTACGACAAACAGACGAAAAACGCAAAGCCGTTGCGCTTTCGCTCTTGAACTACCCGCGTTTAATCAGTTATGAGAGTGATCATGGAAGAGGATTGCGCGCAGAGATGGCGCAAAGAGCCCTGTCAGCCATGGATGACTGCCTGCGCTGCCCGTTTTTGCACGATCACTGTCAAAATGCCGCTGGCACCCGAAGAGCTGAGTAATCTTGCCCAGCCTCTTGTTTTTGGTCTTCAAAAATGAAGGCCCCCGCAGGGGTCCTGTTAGCTGCGCCACAGCGTACCGTACGCCAGGGCGGGTTCTCTAGCTGATGTAGAAAAGCAGAAAGACCAGTAGTGTCCCGGTTACCAGTCCGACCATACCTGTCGAGCCGATGGTTCGTGACATCCACGCTTGTGGTCCAAACCATGAGTCTACTTTACGCAATCCGGACACAGCAGCAGACGCCAGCGAAGCAAACAAAAGCTGTTGCGTGCTGCTGGTGAAGGCTCCAATTGGTTTTATGATGCTGATTGCTGCTTTGCGATAAAACCAGTCTGTATCCAGATTAATGGACTTGATTTCCGGGGGATACCAGCCTGAAATGAATAAAACGGCAAAGGCCAGTGCTGAGAACATTAGCAACTGTAATTGTGTAATTACATGAGCTGTTGTGTACGGGGCGTAATCCACCGGGTAGGGCAGAATTGAATAGAGAGCGTCCGGGTATACGCCGATCGCTATGCAGAGAAATGCAGCGATACCCATCGCCCACAGCATATGGGTGGGGGCTTCTTCACAACGTTTGCCGCTGTCATGAGCGAAAAAAGCGAAAAACGGAATTTTGATACCTGAATGATCCATCACTCCTGCGGACGCAAGTAACAGAACGAGCCAGACAATTGTATGATGCTCGACCGCCACCGCAGTCAGAATCATGGACTTGGAAATAAAGCCCGAGAACAGCGGGAATGCAGATATCGACATTGAACCGATAATGCAGAACAGCGTCGTCCACGGCATTGATTTGTAGAGTCCTCCAAGTTCGGAGGCTTTGATGGTTTTAACTCGGTATAGCACTGCACCCATGGCCATGAACAGCAATGCCTTGTACAAAATATGACTGAACGCATGAGCGGCAGCCCCGTTTAGAGCCATCTCTGTGCCCACGCCAATACCGACAACCATGAAACCAAGCTGGTTGTTGAGGCTGTAGGAAAGCACCCTTCGCAAATCGTTTTCGATCACGGCAAAAAAGATAGGAAAAGCCGTCATAACTGCGCCAATCCAGATCAAAATTTCGGTGCCTGCATAGCCACGTGCCAGGGTATAGACCGCCAGTTTTGTTGTGAAGGCAGATAAAATAACGGTGCCGGTTACCGTGGCTTCGGGGTAGGCATCCTGCAGCCAGTTATGCAGAAGCGGAAAGGCGCACTTAATTCCGAAGGCGATAAAAATCAGTATGGTGGCCACCGAGGTTAAGCCAAGATTATTAAATGCCAGTGAGTTGGTGTCGTGGTGGTAAAGCAACACTCCGGTCAGCAGAATCACGCCTGAACCCACTTGAATAATCAGGTAGCGCATTCCAACGCGGTAAGCACGTTCGGTTCGTCTGGCCCAGATTAAGAAAACAGAGGCGATGGCGGTAATTTCCCACCATACAAATAAAGTGAGTAAATCACCGGCGAGAACCGCGCCAATCGCAGCCCCCTGATAAAGCAATGCTGCCACTTGCTGCACGGTGTCTTTCAGGTGGAAGGCATACAAAGCGCCGATAAACGCTGCAATGTGAAATATGAGTGCCCAGACGAACGCCAGCTTGTCGAGCCGGTAGGTAGTGAGTTCCAGATTAAAAACAGACAGCTGCCCGTAGTTTCCGTGCGAGGTTAGCAGCAGTAATCCTGCACCGGCCACCGGTACCAGCAATGGCAGGTACCGGCGGGTAGGGGCCGGAAAAAGCGGTAGCAGGATTCCTGCAAGTACAAATAGCAGAGCTGGATTGACACCGCTCATCTCGGATGCTCCGAATCAAAGCCCTGGTCTGAATTGCTATTGTCGATTTCGTTGTTGGTGTCCGAATCTTCAGGCTCGTAGTAAGTCTCTTCGCGTTTAAGGAATTTACGCAGATGTTTTGCACTTAATACGATGGTGCAGTAACTCAGAAATCCATACCAGGCGTAAAAACCGGGCCATTTTTCAAATTCAAAGTGAGCGTGCTTGTGGTATAGAAAATCGGCGATAAATAGCCCGGCGCAACTAAGGCCAAGTGCCCATAAAATAAGGCGTATGTTAGCCGGGTTGTCGAGCCACCATGTTTTTTCCGTGGCAGGCGTCGTTTGTTTATTGCTCATTGCGCTTACTCATTGCACAACCACATTGTCCGGGGCGCTGAGGGGTATCAGGCTAATGAATTGATTCAAGGAGTCACCAAAAAAGAATAGTAATATTGATCCCGCCGCAGTGATGCAGAGTGGTACCACGCAAAGCATGGGGGCTTCGGCGACTGTGTTGCCAGCGCCACTGTTTTGTTTATCAGGTACGGAATAGAAGGCACGTGCGGAAATCGGGATCAGGTAAGCAATGTTTAAAAGAGAGCTCAATAAAAGTGCGCCAACAATGATCCATTGACTGGCATCAATCGAGCCCATCAATAAGTACCACTTGGCCCATGATCCACCCAGCGGAGGTAATCCGATAATACTTATTGAGCCAATAAAAAAAGCAGCGAAAGTGAATGGCATCTTATAGCCCAGCCCGCGCATATCAGTTATTTCTGTTTTATGCGTGGCCACGTAAATTGCGCCTGCACAAAAAAACAGGGTGATTTTACCCATTGCATGCATAGCGATTTGCATAGCAGCGCCGACGATTCCCGCAGCATTGGCGAGCATCGCACCTACTATGACATAACTCAGTTGCCCAACAGTTGAATAGGCGAGCCGTGCCTTTAGATTATTCTTTGTCAGCGCCACCAGTGATGCGGCCGTCAGTGTGAATGTAGCGACCCAAAGGACAATGGTGCCAGCACCGGTTTCAGCGATGAGGTCGATGCCGAATATATAAATAGTTATTTTTAATATCGTGAAAACGCCTGCTTTAACCACGGCAACCGCGTGCAAAAGTGCGCTGACCGGGGTAGGCGCGACCATGGCTGCCGGTAACCATCGATGGAAAGGCATCAGTGCTGCTTTACCAGTACCAAATGCGAAAAGCGTGAGCAGCACGAGAGCCAGTGCAGGGCTGACATGGTCTCGAAGTATGCCGCCGGCTTTAAAATCCAGTGTGCCGGATAAGCTGTACGTCCACAGCGTAGCCATTAATAAAAAGCCGATCGAGGTAAACATCAGAATACCCAGATATATTCGACCGCCACGCCGTGCATCTTCGTTGCCTTTGTGCGTGACCAGCGGGTATGTGGCCAGAGTCAGCATTTCGTAAAACACGAACAGGGTGATCAGATTGCCGGCAAACGCTATACCCATCACTGCAGAGATTGAAAGTGCGAAACAAAGGAAAAAGCGAGTTTGATTGGTTTCGTTATTGCCACGCATGTAGCCCATGCCATAGATCGTTGTCAGGATCCATAGCCCCGAAGCGATGGTGGCAAACATTAAACCCAGTGGTTCAGCCTGCAATGAGAACGATAAGCCCTTGATCGGCTCTGCCAGTGTATAGGTAGCAGCTGTCCCGGATAGCACGTACGGGTAAAGACTTAACACCACGACAAACAACAGCGATGCCGTAACCAGGCTAATAGCATCGCGAGTATTGGCTGAGGATTGCATGGCCAGCAGCAAGCCGCCGGCCAGCGGAATAATCAGCGCGAGTAGCAGTAACATGGACTCACTCATTATCCGGCCCCCAATAATGTTTGAGCTACTCTGCCTGCAACGCCTGCCGTTAATCGGGTATCAATACCGAAGTAAATCGTGAGCAAGGCAAACACCCAGCAGGGAATTACAATGGACATTGGTACTTCTTTCACCGTAGCCCGGCCTTCCGGCGCTGGCTTGAAATAAGCAACATCGATAATTTTTCCGATATAAACCACAGCCATAAGAGACGAGATAATCAGTAGCACGGCAATCAGTACCCAGCCTCGGTCAAGTGCTGCGCTGACCAGATACCATTTGCTGACAAAGCCAGCCGTCAGTGGAATTCCGATCAGTCCTGCTCCCAGTATGGTAAAGGCCCCCATGGTGAATGGCATGCTTCGACCAATCCCTGCCATGTCTTTGAGCTGGCTGGACTCTAGCCGGAAGATCATTGCCGCCAGCGTTAGAAACAGGCCTGCTTTAATCATGGCGTGATTAAACATGTGTGTGATTGAAGCGGTTAAGCCATCGACGTTTAGCAGTGCGATACCCAGTACCATATAACTTAGTTGTGCAACGCTTGACCAGGCGAGTAAGCGTTTTACATCAGTCTGGAATACCGCTGTCATTGATGCAATTAATATCCCGGCCAGACTGAGTGGCAACAACAGGCTGCCCACCTGCATTTGCGAAAATGAAAATTCAACACCGTACACATCAAAAATAAATCGAATCAGTACATACAACGATACCTTGGTGGCGGTAGCCGCCAGAAAAGCAGTGGTTGCTTTTGGCGCATACGTGTAGGAATTGGGCAGCCAGTAGTGCAGCGGAAATATGGCCACTTTAAGCCCGATACCAATGGTGAAAAATGCAAACGAGGCATGGATCATTCGGTTATCGGTATGCTCAGGCAGTCGTGCTGCAAGGTCAGCCATATTCAGCGTGCCGGTGACTACATACATGAAACCGATGGCGATCAGTATAAAAGTCGCACCGATGGTGCCCATGATGAGGTATCGAAAAGCGGCTGTCAGAGCGCGGCGGTCACGTCCTCGTGCTATCAGTGCATAGGTAGACAGTGAAGATATTTCCAGAAATACGAACACATTGAACGCATCACCGGTAATGGTGATGCCGATCAATGAGGCCATGCATAGCAAAAAAGTGGTGTAGTAGAGACTGTGGCGCTGACTACGCATTACTGCGCGTAATGATTCACGCAGGACACTGATAACCAGAGCACCAAACAACGTGATAAGAATCAACACCAGTGCGCTGAGTTCATCGATGCGAACCTCAATGCCCCATGGCGGTGGCCAGCCACCCATGTGGTAGCTGATTTCGTTGCCGCCCCACACCTGATGCATCAATCCGAGTGAAGCGGCGACAGATAACCATGCCGCCGTTACCGCGAGCTTCCAGGCGTAGTCGCCATTGCGGATCATGGAGCATATGGGCGCTGCCAATAAAGTGAGCAGCAATACAATCGCAGGTAGTTGGGCTGTCATATGTTTTCTTTTACAACCGTGCTGACAGCGGTTTCCTGCGCATGGTTAACGGCGTCCATTTCCGCGATATCGTCTTCGTCTACGCTGCCATACGCTTCATAGATACGTACTGCGATTGCCAGTCCCAGTGCGGTGGTTGCGACACCGACCACAATGGCCGTGAGTATTAATACGTGCGGCAACGGGTTGCTGAAGGCGGTGTAGCCCTCAGCAAGAATGGGAGCGGTACCCCCACTGACTTTACCCATGCTGATAAACAATATAAACACGGCGGTCTGGAATATATTCAGTCCGATAATTTTTTTCACCAGATGACGACTCGACATCACGATGTATAAGCCAGCCATCATTAAGATCACAACGATCCAGTAGTTAAATAATCCGCTAAACATTTATAGTGATCGTTCTGATAAGGAAAAAAAGATATTGATCATCACTGCCGCTACCGTAATGCCAACGCCCAGTTCGATGATCAAAATGCCATAGTGCTGGCCGTCGTGAGGGTCTTCAGCCACCAGATTGTAGTCAAGAAAATTACCGCCATTGAGCATGCTGTAGACACCGACGGCGGCGTATAACAGCAAGCCCACTGCTGGCAAGTAAGCCAGTTTTCTCGGCGGGAGTAATTTTTGTGCCGGTACGATGCCGTAGATCAATGCATAGAGGATAATACCGCTTGCAAAGATAACACCGGCCTGAAAACCACCACCGGGACCGAAATCCCCGTGCCATTGAACATAGAGGCCGAATATCAGGACCGGTGCGATCACCAGATCTGAAACCTCTCGCAGTACAATATTTTGCCGCATGGACTCCACACCGACATTGGGTGGTGCCGGACGCTCAATACCAGATCTTCGGGTGCCTGCTCCCAGTAGTAGAAATACGCCAATAAAAGCTGTGAAAACAACCCCGACTTCGCCAAAGGTATCGTAGCCGCGATAGCTGGCAAGAACTGAAGTTACTATGTTCGGCGGGCCCACCTCCTCTGCCGACTCTGTCAGATAGCGAGGGGCTACGTGTTGGTGTATCGGGGCATCAGGGCTGCCAAAATAGGGCATATCGAAAGTGGCGTATATCAGTACAACACCGGTGCACACAACCACCACCAATGGCATTAGCGCATTTTTGTTTGAAGTGGGTTTTGAGGTTCTGCCAACTATGGCGATTGCCGCCAGAAAGAATATGGTTGATACACCGGCCCCGACTGCAGCTTCGGTAAAGGCGACATCGACGGCATCGAGCACCATAAAAATACATGAGCTAAGCAAGCTGAAAAAACCCATCATCAATACCGCTGACATTAGCTTTTCCATTCGTATGATAACGAACACGGTTGCCACCAGCATTACCAAAAGTAAGCTATTGATCAAAAATTCTATGATAATTCTCCCGCGACAGAGATGCAGTCGGTAGCTAGCACGTTAGTTCGAACTTTCCTGTTCTGATTTACCCGAATCGGGGTATTCAGAGTTGGCATTTTTATCGAGTCGGTTAACAATATTTGCAAGCTGTGCATCGATTCCGGCGACGTTGACGGTAAGTGCTAATGCGTGAATAGCGGCGAGGCTTGTGATCATTAAAAAGAAAAAGATAAACATCAGTTTAAGGGCAACCAGATAATTGGGCGCTTGCAAGGCAAGGCCTGACAGAATAAGCCCTGCGCCCATGCTGTCGAGAATACTGGCTGCATGTGCACGGGTAAAAAAGTCAGGCATTCGCAGAAGTCCCAGACCCGCTGTGATGCAAAAAAAGCCACCAAGCAGCAATAGTACCCAGCTGATAATGTCAAGCAGTAGGCTCATGGGCGGGTACCTGTCTTTTTATCATTGGTGTAGATTTGAGTATCTATCGGGTCTGACCCACCCAGGTTGCCAAATTTGAAGAATTTAAGAATTGCCAGAGTTCCGATAAAATTAATCAGGGCATAAGCCAGGGCAATATCCAGAAAATCCGGTCGTCCCATCAGAAAGCCTAACGCGGCGATAAATAGCACCGTAGCCGTGCCACCGGAATTGATCGCAAGAATGCGATCATAAATGGTCGGCCCTTTTATGCTTCGCGCAAGCGCCATTAGCATAGTAACTAGGATAGCGGTAATGGCGGCAGCAAACATTAGCGTCGGCCCTCCAGTTTCCTGACCCGACGGTCCATCTCGCCGTTGTGGAGATCGGCTAAGGATTCCGCAGACAGTGCGTGAACCTCGATTTCGCCAGGTTCAACATCGATTGACAGAGTGCCCGGGGTCAATGTGATTGAATTTGCGTGAATGACTAACCCCAGTGCTGTTTCCTGTGTGGCCTTGACTGTCACAATGGTTGGAGAAATAGGCATTTGGGGTTGCCAGATACGGCGCGCAACATCAATATTTGATTTTACGATTTCCCAGGCAATCCAGGGGATATACCCGATCATCCGTGCGAAAATCAACAATGGCCGTTCACTACTATCGACTACCTGGAGCTTAGAGGTGATCAGCGCCGCTAATATGCATGAAGACAGCCCGAACACAAGCATCAGCGGCTCGAACATGCCACTCCAAAGCAGCCAGAGCACAACGCAGAGTAAAAATGGAGATAAAAATCGGTTCATCACTTGGGCTTGTGTTCTTTTAGTTGTAGGTAGCGAACAAGAAATAGTACTAAATCATGACGTAAATAGGAAAGCTTTGTTTATATTTAGTCGTTTGATGAAGTACTGCGAGATACGGTGACAGATCAATTTAAGGTATATAGCTGATGGAGGCTAATTTGTCTTCGGATATGCTAAAACCGCCGATTCATTCCGCAGATATGACTCTCCAGGTTGGATGAGGTTCGTGGTTATGGTACCGTCCGCGAGTCATTTCAGACAGAAGGCTGCGCGACTGGCTCATGGAGGGGCTGCTATTTCGCGTGGGAATGAATATGTCTCTTAATAAAAAGGGCGATTATCAATGAACAAAATTGCAAAGATTGCTGCGAGTGCCGCAGCGGCTACTCTCATGGTAGCTAACACATCGACAGCTGGTACTCTCGACGATACAAAAGCTGCTGGTGAGCTTAAGTGTGGTATTTCCACAGGTGTTCCGGGTTTTGCTTTCACCGATGACAGTGGTGCCTGGCAGGGTTTTGACCCGGCAGTATGTAAAGCTGTAGCTGCTGCCATTTTTGGCGATACCAGCAAAGTGAAATACACCACCACGACTGGTAAAACTCGTTTTACCGCGCTTGCTTCTGGTGAGGTCGACATGCTGGCTCGCAACACTACCTGGACTTTCAGTCGCGATACCGACCTGAAGCTCGACTTCGTTGGGGTCAACTATTACGACGGGCAGGGGTTTATGGCTCCCGCTGATCTGGGTGTTGACAGTGCGAAAGATCTTGACGGCGCGTCAGTTTGCATTCAAACAGGAACTACAACTGAGTTGAACCTTGCGGATTTCTTCCGTGTAAACGGAATCTCTTACGAAGCAGTGCCAATCGAAACAAACGACGAAGCGCGTACCAACTACGAAGCTGGTCGGTGTGACGTTTACACCACTGACGCATCTGGTCTTGCGGCAACTCGTTCTTCATTCGACGATCCAAGCGCTCACGTTCTGATGCCTGAAATTATCTCGAAAGAGCCTCTCGGACCGCTGGTTCGTCACGGTGACAGCGAGTGGGCTGACATCGTTCGCTGGACTCTGAATGCGATGATCACAGCAGAAGAGCTGGGTGTTACTTCAGCAAACGTCGATGAGTTGGCTACTGGTACTGACAATCCTGAAATCAACCGCCTGTTGGGTAGCGAAGGCGATCTGGGTGCAATGATCGGTCTTGATAAAGCCTGGGCGTGGCGTGCAATCAAGATGGTTGGTAACTACGGTGAAGTTTTCGACAAGTACATCGGTAAAGACACTCCAATTGGTCTTGAGCGCGGAATCAACGCTCAGTGGACAGATGGTGGACTGCTATACTCGCCTCCATTTCGCTAGTCGGTATGTAAGAAGGTGCGCTCCGGCGCACCTTCTTTGCTGTATCTCGCTGAGGTAATTTGAAGAGCTATTTGCCTTGGCATTAAAGTAAGACTCTGCGTACACTAAGTTCGCGAACGCTACAGGATGAACTCTTTGGCGACCACACTAGATCATAGCGGCCCCCCCCAAACAGGTTTTTCAATCGGTAAAATCTGGACGGACAAAAAGTCACGCGGAGTTATTGTACAGGTTATTGCAATGGCAATTTTCTGTGCGATTGTTTTTTATCTAGCCAGCAACGTCGTTGAGAATTTTCAAAAGCTTGGCAAGCCTTTCGGGTTTGATTTCCTGAAGCAGGAATCAAACTATGATATCAATCAAACACTAATTTCGTACAACTCGCAAAGCTCTCACGGGCGTGCGGCTGTTGTTGGTATTCTGAACACGCTACTTATTGCCTTCTGCGGGATAATTCTCGCGACCATTCTCGGGTTTATTCTCGGGGTGTTGAGACTCTCTCCCAATTGGCTGGTCAATAAACTCGCATACTGCTACATCGAGTTCGTACGGAATGTTCCGGTACTGGTGCATATTCTCCTGGTGCATGGCATATTAGTACACTCGCTACCGCATCCGAAGCAGGCCATTAATGTAGCGGAGAGTTTTTATCTATCCAATCGTGGTTTCTATATGCCACAGCCGTTGTTCCAGCCGCTGTTCTGGTTAGTGGTGGCGGCATTTGTAGGTGGTTTGGTCTATGCGTTTTGGTATCGACGAACAGCCATCCTTAAACAAAAAGCAACCGGTGAACAGTCACCTGTTTTTTGGGTGATGTTGGCGTCTATCATCGGGTTGCCGATACTGGCCTATGTTCTAACGGGTTTCCCTATAGAATGGCAAGCACCCGAGCAGGGTAAGTTCAATCTTAAAGGCGGTATGGCGATCAAGCCGGAGTTTATGGCGCTATGGTTAGCGTTGTCTTTGTATACCGCAGCGTTTATTGCAGAGATTGTCCGAGCCGGAATTATGGCGGTAAATAAAGGCCAGTCGGAAGCTGCTTTGGCGCTTGGCTTGTCACGCAAAAGAACGATGAATCTGGTGGTTATTCCACAGGCGTTAAGAGTGATCATTCCACCGCTCACGAGCCAGTATCTAAACATCACCAAGAATTCCTCCTTGGCTATAGCGATCGGTTATATGGATATCGTCGCAACGATAGGTGGTATTTCACTCAATCAAACCGGGCGAGAAATGGAGTGCATGATCATTGTGCTTGGTCTGTATCTTTTCTTCTCGATCACTATTTCACTGGTGATGAACTGGTATAACGAGCGCATGGCGCTGGTGGAGCGCTAATGGCTACTGCACAAAAATATGTACCAGGCGAGCATCCTGATTTAAAGCCGCCACTTGGTCAAACCGGTGTGTTGTTCTGGTTGAGACAGAATTTTTTCTCATCCTCATTTAATATTGTTCTGACGCTTGTAACGCTCTACTTTTTGTACCTGATTGTGCCGCCAATGGTTAACTGGCTATTTGTAGATTCGGTCTTTTTGGCTGATTCACGTGTTCATTGCAGAGAGTTGGGGACTGGTGCCTGTTGGGGGTTTATTGATAAACGACTCGGGCAATTTACTTATGGCTTCTACCCGGTAGAGGAAAGATGGCGTGTCAATCTGACCTTTCTATTGTTTGTGATCGCAACGCTGCCAGTGCTTTGGGATAAAATGCCCAATCGACGGTATTTCCTGTGGTTTTCGTTGGTATTCCCATTCGTGGCAGCGTGGCTGTTGCTTGGTGGATTTGGTCTTGCGACCGTTGATACAGATCAATTCGGTGGCTTTATGCTGACGTTGGTGATTGGCGTCACCGGCATAGTCTTCTCACTGCCTTTGGGGATTCTGCTGGCTCTTGGCAGGCAGTCAAACCTGCATTTTATCCGCTGGTTGTGTACCGGGTTTATTGAGTTTTTTCGTGGTGTACCGTTGATCACGTTGCTCTTTGTTGCATCAACAATGCTTAATTACTTTCTGCCACCCGGAACCACCTTTGATCTATTGCTTCGTGTATTGATCATGGTGACACTGTTTTCCGCAGCATACATCGCCGAGGTGGTGCGTGGTGGTTTGCAGGCTATTCCCAAGGGACAGCATGAAGCAGCTGATGCAATGGGGCTTAAATATTGGGCGTCTATGCGCCTGGTGGTATTGCCGCAAGCACTGAAGATTTCTATACCGGGTATTGTGAATACCTTTATCGGTCTTTTTAAAGATTCGACATTGGTCGTTATTATTGGCTTACTTGATCCTCTGGGTATTGGTCGTGCCTCCCTGTCTGATGCCAAGTGGCAAGGTCTGTCGACTGAGGTCTATGTGTTTATTGCACTGTTCTTCTTTGCATGCTGCTTCAGTATGTCCAGGTACTCAATTTATCTGGAGAATAAACTGAACACTGGTCATCGAAATTAATTCTTATCCGCATAATTTTTCTGCGAAGGTTACATCCGAATCATGAACGATCAAGATACCGCCCAGTCTGCACAGGCAAAGCTGTCCATCAGTGATCAGGAAATGATCCGCATCACTGAAATGCACAAGTGGTACGGGCAATTCCACGTATTGAAAAATATTAACCTGGATGTCAAAGCGGGTGAGCGGATTGTTATCTGCGGGCCATCAGGCTCTGGCAAGTCAACTCTGATTCGTTGTATGAATCGATTGGAAGAACATCAGAAGGGAGAGATCTGGGTTGATGGTGTCGAGCTTACAGGTGATCTCAAAAACATTGAGCAAATTCGTCGTGAAGTCGGCATGGTTTTTCAGCACTTCAACTTGTTCCCGCATTTGACGGTGCTTGAGAACTGCACGCTGGCGCCAATCTGGGTGCGTAAAATGCCAAAAGACGAAGCAGATAAAATCGCTATGGGTTTTCTTGAACGCGTGAAGATTCCCGAGCAGGCGGATAAGTTTCCAGGGCAGTTGTCCGGTGGACAGCAGCAACGTGTGGCCATCGCCCGCAGTCTCTGTATGAACCCGAAGATCATGTTGTTTGATGAGCCGACTTCGGCGCTTGATCCCGAGATGATTGCCGAGGTACTCGATGTCATGGTTGAGCTGGCACTGGATGGCATGACGATGCTTTGTGTAACCCACGAAATGGGTTTCGCAAAAAAGGTGGCGAACCGTGTTATCTTTATGGATGGTGGAGAGATTATTGAAGAAAACGAGCCGCAGGAGTTTTTCAATAATCCGCAGTCTGAACGAACCAAAGAATTCCTGAGCCAAATTCTGGCGCACTGATTTGGTGGACGCCGAATCGATATAAGGTCGAGGCCGTACTGCAGGTTTCTTAGGAGATTATGCCCCGGGAGTGTTGCGCTGGTACGCAACTAAGATGTCCCTGCCGGGGGCCTTCATTTTTGAAAAGACCAAAAACGGAAGCAAAAAGTGTTTTTGCGGCTATTCAGCCCGTCGGGTGCCTGCGGCATTTTGAGAGTGATCGTGCAAGTGGATAGCGCTTGCAGCCATCCGTGGCTCACAGCGCTCTTTGCACCATCCATGGCGCGCCGACCCACTTGCACGATCACTCTTAGAAACTGATTAAACGCGGTATATCAAGAGCAAACGCTTTGCGTTTCGTCTGTTTATCGAGCTTACTGGACGGCTTGGTATTGTGCCCGAAATATCTAGACGCTAAAAACAGACATCAATGCGTTTGTTAGATGAAAGGCTGATAGCTCATCTTGAGCGAGTGTGTGTCAAACCGGATAGGTGTTGGCCGACTACGCGGCGCTGGTTTGTTGTTGCGTCTGCAGCGGGTGCCTGGCAACCATTCCCTGGCTTTATGTGTAAATTGGCTGGTATTCGGCATGTGGTATGTCAAATGACAGTGATTCCTTTGCGGTAATCTGCGGTGTTTCAGTCCACCTTTATTTTTCAAACAGGTCTGCTATAACTGGTGTGCAAGGGTCATCGGGCAATCTTATTTCAATTCCCGGTTGTACTGGCGCCAGTTTAGTTGTAATCTTGTCGGTTCGGCCGAGTTGAGTTATTGACACTGGCTTGCATCACAATCATAATTCCGCTCTTGTGCGGAGGGATTCCCGAGCGGTCAAAGGGGGCAGACT
>CAZNOB010000059.1:0-26619 GCA_964574535.1 uncultured Granulosicoccaceae bacterium
ATGTGAATTTTCCGGTCGCTGATCAGGTCTTTTACTTTTGCTGCATATGCCGCCATATGCGCCGATTTTGCATGCGCGCTAAGGTCATCCATAGTGGCCCATTTTTCAATCACAATAAAAGTGTCTGCACCCAAACTGGTTAGTATGTCGCCGCCGTTCCCGGCATCGATAACAGGCTGGTATTCGATGCAACCTTGCTCTGCCAGCACAGCGGGAATATTTGCATGAAACGCTTCCAGAATTTCCGATCGCTTGCCGGGCTTTGCAGTGATATTGGCTAAGACATGAATCATGGGTGTTTCTCTCTGTGAATGGAATCGACTTGTGCAGAGATTGGTGCGAATGGTGGCTGCATGTCGAAACGTGTGTGTGGCATCGGTGAATCAGCAGCGTGAGCCTAGTAGTCCACGTGGAGCCATCGCTGGCAGATAGTCGCGGTGGAACGGCAGGTATACCGCATCGCGGCAGGTTTCTTCAATTCGGTTGCCAGTTGTTGTGTTGATGGGCGCGTAACGGATGGAGTCCGGTGCTGAAAAGCGCAGGCTTTGTTTATTGATTCTCGCGAATGTGCGTGCCCATACTTCCAGCGCACCCCGCGAACCAGTGATTTCGGTCGGTGTGTTATCGTCGTGCCCCATCCATACGACTCCGGCATAGTCGCCACCGTAACCTGCAAACCAGCTGTCCCGCTGGTCGTTGGATGTACCTGATTTACCGGCCAGAGCGATATCGCGCGCGTTGTAGCGGTAGGCACGTCGGCCTGTGCCCTCGCGCATGACATTTTGTAACGCGTAGTTCAATATGTGTAAATCAGCAGGGTTGATTTTTTGCGTGCCACTTAACGGGTAGCGTTGCAGCAGTTCGCCATCCAGCGCTTGTATTTCTCTTATTGCACGAAGCGGGGTGGAAAACCCGCCGGCGGCCAGTGTCTGATAGAGCGATGCCACATCTGTCACTGTTAAATCAATCGCACCCAGCAATATGGATGGCAACTCACTGATTTCAGCGTCGAGTTCAAGTCTTTTTAGTGTGGCAACAACGCTGTCGAGGCCCAGGTTTAATCCGGTATTCACTGCCGCCAAATTGTAGGAGCGGGTCAATGCATTGATCATCGTCACCGGTCCGTTGGTATCACCGCTGAAATTTGAAGGCGCCCAGATACTGCCATCAGGTTGTTCCAGAAATACTGGCGCATCTTCTACCTGCGTTGCCAGGTTGTAAAAAGAAGGGTGTTCAATGGCAGTCAGATAAATAAATGGTTTTAGCAATGATCCTATCTGTCTTTTCGCATCCAGTGCTCGATTAAACCCTGCATAGCGCGCCTCACGACCGCCTAACACAGCAACGACTTCTCCGGTATCTGCGCTGCTAATGATCGCAGCTGCTTCAATCTTTTGCAGTGCTTCCGCTGGTAGCGCATTTTCGATGGCGATCTGGTCAAATGCTTCATCGAGTGACTGTTCCAGGGCACTTTGCACTCGAGGGTCAAAGTTGGTGAATATACCCAGGCCATTTTTGTGCAGGTCTTCTGTAGAGTAGTCGCGTTTAAGCTGCTGACGCACCAAATCAAGGTAGGCGGGCTGTTGTGCGACATTGGAACTACGGGATAATCCCAGAGGCATCGCCTGTAATTCCGTGAGTTCGGTTTCTTCTATCAGTGAAGCATTGTGCATGATCTGCAACACCAGGTTACGCCTGTTCAAAGCGCGATCGGGGTGTCGGAGCGGGCTGTAGTAACTGGGCCCCTTCAGTAATGCGACCAGCAATGCGGATTCGTGGGTTTGCAGTTCCTGTATTGGTTTATCAAAAAAGTAGTAACTGGCAAGGCCAAAACCGTGAATGGCTCGGCTGCGATCCTGCGCAAAGAAAACTTCGTTCACGAACGCCTGCAGAATGTCATCTTTCTCATAGCGGCGGTCAAGCAATATGGCCATTGGCCATTCGGTCAGCTTACGTTTCAGGCTTCGCTCACGGGTGAGAAACAGGTTTTTCACCAGTTGTTGAGTGATGGTACTGCCACCTTGGGCGTAGCGACGTTCTTTAATATTTACCCAGGTCGCTCGCAATATTCCACGCACAGATATGCCACTGTGATCATAGAAGCGCGGGTCTTCAACGGCCAGCAGAGCCTCTTTGAGGCCAGAGGGTAGCTGATCAAGTGTAATGAGCAGGCGGTCTTCGCTTTGAGCGGGAGAGATCCGTCCAATTAACTGTGGTTCCAGTCGCACCAGCGGTAAATCGTTCCCCTTCGAGTCAAGTAGCTCACTGACTGTATTGTTATCCCAGCGCATAATAGCGGTGGTGCTGGCCTCGGTTCCATCGGCAAATTTGAAACCACGGGTTTGTAGTCCGAGTCGATTAGACGCTGCATTGTATTGGCCGGCTCCATCGATAATTTGTTGCCGGTAACCCAATCGGTCCAGTTCATCAATCACTTCTTGTCGTGAAATATTGAGACCCTGATATAACTCCAGTGGTCGTGCGTACACACGGGCAGGGATTGACCACTTAGGTCCGTCAAACACATCCTGTATACGCGCTTCGAGTCGTTGCATGGAACGCGACGCTACCACCATTAAAGCGACAGCTGAGAGCAGAATAACAGCAATGACCGCAAGCCAGATCGGGTGTCTGGCAAAGAAGCTGGTGCGGGGGTGTGGCGGGTTTTGTGCGGGCATCAGAGGCTACGTTGTTAAGGTGTTAGCTGGTGGTTACTATAAAAGATTTGCTTCTCTCTGTGTTAACCCGGTTTATTCACAAAATCGACAGCATCTCACCAGCTCTTTGATTCCACAGAAAATAGTTTGCTTTTGCACCTATCAACAAGTAGTTGCAGTAAGAAGGCCCGGGTTTGGACGGCAATGCATTGTTAAAACAAATCTCCGCACGATATGCTCATCATTTGATGAATAATCCTGGTGACACGTCAGCTGGCGGTGGTGTGTGTCACACAGGACTCAGCGGGATCTGTGTATTTATTCGATCAGTTGATGCTGTGAGAATGTATGCCGTTTAATAAAACCAGGTTTTGAGCGCCGGCAGCTGAAACTGTTATTGACACAACAACGCTGCATTTGCCGTGTTCAATGAAGTGTCATCTGATATCACCGTGTTGATCACTGTGCCTTCATTGATCGTTACCATTAACAGCGCTGACCATGAGATATCAGGAAGGATCATCGCAGGTGTGTCACCCGCAAAGGTTTACTCCACCGGAAATAAAGTTTTCACCAATTCTGTGGTTAGAGTACCCGGCTTTCGAAAAAAGCAGCATAGGTTATTTATTTTTAAATGACCAGATTTTTAATACGCCAGCCAGATGGGGTGTTTGAACATAGGCGACATCATTAACGCCATCACTGTTGAAGTCAGCGGTGCCAATTGGTGCTAACCATCGATTGGGTGTTCCTATAAACGGGGTCGACGCGATTTTTTTGAGTTCGTCGTTTTCAATGCCATAGATCGCCAGCGAAGCGCCCTGGTCCGTACGACTTTCTATCACGATAATATCGTTTTGCCCGTCACCGGTGACGTCTGCTATGCGAGGTTAACATCTTCAAACACTGACTGGTCATCCAGTGTCACTTCGAGTGCAAATTTGTCGGTAAAGCGTATGTGCCTCGATGGAATCACCAAGTACACCGTGACGGTAGAGGGTCGTAGCGTCTCCGTACCACGCACTGAAGACTCCTTTATCAGGGTCATCGGCGGATATTTCGATGGCATCGGCGGGGCCTGGTTTGTATTTGCAAGTTTCTGCTGCAGCCCCCTGTGTTGCCAGGCCCGCAACCAGAGCCAGCACTGGTGGCAAGTGTCCTGTGGCGACAAGTGAGTGCTTTATTCGGCCAAAAGATGAAGTTTGCATAAACTACCTTGCCCGCAACAGGGTAGAAAAATCAGGGTCGAAAATATTTAATACAATCCGCTTTGGAGAGTTCCCAGCCATCGTCCAGAGCCTGCACTATTTTATCGGATAGCGGACCCTCCTGAATAGCCTGCAGATTTTGCTGAAAGTGGTTCATTGAGCTCGCGCCTAAAATAATGGCATCTCCTTTGGTGTTATCCAGTCCCGAGTGGTGGCATAACCATCGAAGTGCCGCGCTGGCGGGCTCGATGTTCTCAGCGTTACAGGTTTTTACAAAAGTGTCTACTGCCTGAAAATAGTCGCTTTTCCAATATCGGTTCTGGTACTCAATGTTTCCCGAGAATCGTCCGTCAGGTGGTGAATCAGAGTGTTGGTGTTTGCCACTAAGCATACCGCCGGCCAACGGATTGTATACATAAAAGGCGATATTATAGCGTTGCAGACACTTAAAAAGTTCCCGTTCAACATCACGGGTGATCGCGTTATACATTCCCTGGTATACCACTGGCATCATGTAGCCACGCTGCTCGCAGATAGCGGCAATTTCGGCCACCTGCCAGGCTGCATAGTTGCTCAGGCCAAAACGTTTAAACCGTCCCGCCTGGAAATGTTCGTTAACTGCTGCCAATGTCTCTGTAATCGGAGTATCCAGATCAGGTTGGTGCAAATACAGTAAATCGGCTTGTTCAATCGCCATGCTCGCCAGCGAGGTGGTAAATTGGTGGTTAACGGAATCCTTTGTTAACCCGCCTTCTTTGGGATTCACTTTGGTGGCGATTTCGCAATCGGTCAGTACTGATTGTCGGTTCAGATCACCCAGCAATTTTTCAGTGTTGCCACCGCAGTACACGTAAGCAGAGTCAAGTTCACGATAACCGGCGTCACGAAAGGCGTTGATCATGTCGGCAGCGACCTCTTGATTGACCTGATCGCTGAATGTCATTGTGCCTAGAATTGCCTTCATATCCGGATTCCGTGTTTATTAAATAAGCGCCTGCACCAGGCGTTGAAAGAATACTGACTTCGTGCCGGCCAGAGAATAATACCGGACCGGCGTACGCGGGTATACGTTCGGAGCGCGCGGTTGGTGATTCCTGTTTGCAAGACTATGCCGTGTGGCAGAGTGAGGGGAGTGTGGTGTTGCCGTTCAATAGGCTTAACGGTCGCGGATTTACAGCGTCTGCTGCAACATCATGTCTTCACGCAATGGAATCGGTTCGTCGGCCATTCCGAATTCACGAGCAAAGCGGTGTCCGCTATAAACCGCATGAGCAATCAAGCCAGGTGTATGACAATCTCCGATACAGCTAACTTTGTTGATCCCTGCCTCTTTCCAGCGGTCCTGCAGGCTATGTAGTTCTTGCCACAATGAAGTATTGGGCGATCTGGAAGTCACGCTGACCAATTGATCACAGGCGATTTGAGTGGTTTTCCCCGAGTAGCCACACGCGATTGTCAGCGTATCCTGTGACATGTCATTGAGCGTGTGAGAGGGCACGATATTGACCTTGAGGTCGATCAGTCTTTTTTGTATGCGAGTTTGTTCCAGAGTGTTATCGGACCAGGGGGCAACGACCGCTGCGGGAGTGACAAATGTGGTGTGTGCTCCGGTTGCAGCGATCATTTCTGCCAACAGGCTGGCCAGATAAAAGCGGTCATCATCAAAAATAACGATTTCGTCGGATTGAATGACCTGGCTGCCTTGTTGCAGCAGATCATCCGGTGTAATCACGCGGGATTGATCTAGAAATTCAAGCGGCAGGCGATGCACACGGCCTACGCCGTCGCGACGCCAGGTGGCTCCCGTGGCGATCGCTATATTGGCGATGCCATATTCCAGAATCGCATCTGCGGATAGCTTGCTTTGTAAATACAATTGAGTGTTCGATACCTGTTGCAATTGCCACAAGCGCCAGTCGCGTACGCGGCTCCATGATGCCAGACCGGGTAGTTTGCTTTCGACGTTCACGCGTCCACCCCATTCTTTGCCGGCTTCAGCCAGCGTGACCTCGACACCGCGTTGAGCCAATGCGCGCGCGGCTTCGAGTCCAGCGGGTCCGCCACCAACAATCAAACACGCTTCAGCGGAAGTGTAAGCGGGGATAATTTCCGGGTGCCAGCCGCGTCGCCATTCTTCACCGACGGTCGGGTTTTGCGTGCAGCGCATCGGCACGTTAGTGTTATCGCCCGCAACACAGATATTGCAGCCGATGCACTCGCGAATCTCCTCAGAGCGTCCCGATTGTATTTTATTGGGTAAAAACGGATCGGCAATTGACGGACGTGCAGCTCCGATTAAGTCAAGGTGACCGCTTTTTATGAGTCGAACCATGGTATCCGGCGAGGTATAACGGCCTACTCCTACCACGGGTTTGCTGGTCAGTGTTTTAACAAACCGGGTATAGGGTTCCTGATAGCCTTCTTCTGAAAATCGTGACGTCTGGCTGTCGTTAGACCAGTCAGACAAATTCACATCCCAGAGATCAGGCTCCTCCGCCAGCGCGCTGACAATATCATGTGCTTCCCCGTCGTGTTGCAAGCCATGCTCTCCCATGAGTTCATCAACGGCCAGTCGTACAGCGACAGCGCAGGTATCACCCACCGCTTCTTTGGTGTCTGCGATGATTTCGCGAAACAGCCGCATACGGTTTTCAAGTGAGCCCCCGTATTCATCACTGCGATGGTTATAGCGTTGCAATAAAAAGTGCTGAAGCAAAGTCATGTCGTGGCCGGCATAGACATAAACAATATCAAAGCCCGCTGATCTGGCGCGCAGTGCTGCATCGCGATGCCATTGCCTGAAGTTTTTAATATCCTGTTTGGTCATGCCGCGTGCCTGTACCGGATCTTCAGGGATAATTGTTTGCGAAGACGGGCCGAGAGTTTCATGTCGCGAATAGCGATTGCTGGTATGCAGTCCGTTGTGTACCAGTTGTATGGCAGCCAGGCTGCCGTGCGCATGTACTGCGTCGGTCATCAGTTGAAGTGCGGGTATATCTTGTTCATCCCAGATACGCGCTTCATTTGCGGGCGTGATATCTGTGGACGGATGAATTTCGGATTCTTGTGTCGAAACAACTCCCCAGCCGCCCTCTGCTTTAAGACCGCGCAATCTGGCCTCGGTACGCGGGTAGCGATAACCCATGCCAGTGCAGTGCGGCACCTGATAGAAACGATTTCGGGTGGTGACCGGACCAATGGTCAGTGGTTCAAACAGAATATCGTGGCGGGGATCTCGCATGGTTGCAGCTCTTGTGAATCAGACAGCCAGTTTAATCAATTTGAATGAGTGTCAGTCGATAAAGTTGTCGTTTCTGAGTCCGGCACGCTCGTAGTGTATGGGCAGGGCGCGCCCATACAGTTGTTTGCAACGCTCCGGTGTGGCAACCATATCCGGTGCTTCAACGTATGAAAAAATAGCCACATATCTGGGGGTGTTGCCTGTAAGCGGTGCTACCCGGTGCAGTGAGTATCGACCACGAAATAACTGCAAATCACCGGGTTCAAGATTGATCCTGACTACTTTATTGGATCTGCCATTCAAAACTTTACGGACTTCAACGAAATTTTCGCCGCTGCTGCGGATATTGGGTGCATACTCAAATGTACCGCCGTGCTCTGCATTTTGAATCGCCAGTGTGACAGTAAAGTTGTTGGTATCGAAATGCCATGGAAATCCGTTTCCCACAGTAGCCATATTAATTATCACATCGGCCAGCGGGTCGGCGTAGCGATAAAAATGTTTTTCCTGCAGGCATTCTTTGATAAAGGGGTCGAATGCAGCATAGTTATGAATAGTTCGCAGCGCTCCCTGTGGCGTAAAATGATCGGCAGCAATAAAATTATTGGATCGATCGAAAAATGCCCGCCGTGGATCATTCTCTGGCAGGCCAGGATCATCCCGGGTGAAATACGGGTTGGTTTTATTGTATGAACGATGCCCTTTATCGGAAACCAGATCTGCTTCGTCGCGTAGTGCTTCGATACCTTGTGGAGAAAGAAATCCCTTCAACACTGCACAGCCATCGTGTGCAAGTGCGTTGCGCGTTGATTCCAGAATCTGTTTTCTCTGTGGTCCTGATTGGTGAATGGGATAGTCTTTTAGATTGATTAAATCCGTGGCCTTCAAAGTCACTGATGTCTCCCTTGAAATTTGCTTGCTGAAGGTTGCCTTCACTACTCGGCAAGTTGCTTAAACTGAATTATATTACCTTCCGGGTCATTGCCATCAAGCACCAGTGCGCCGCGAATACGCCAGGCACTTTGTAACGGCTTTAGTTGTCCCCCGCAACGCCTGGCAGATGTGCTGACTGTTCTGAGGTCATCCACCCAGAATGCCGGTTTGATTGCTGTGGTGGCACGAAGCACGGGCGGATCTTCTATGGTAATACTGGCGGCATGTTTGGCGGGGATGGCATGGATCACAATTTCAGTCGACTGGCCGGAAAGCACCTGGTGTGATTTTTCCTGCTCTGCCACGCTCAGGTTTAAAGTCTGTTGGTAAAATGCAGACATCCGATTTATATCTTTCGCAAAAATGACTATGCCATTGTTCGGTGAAGTCGAGTTAGCCATAAAGCGTATTTGGTTTCCCTTTACTGTTCGCAATCAATCTAATGCATTGAGAATTATCAGTTTAATTTGCTGATGTCAATTAAAGAGGGGCTGACGTCTGCGCTGTAGCAGAGATTCTGCCTCGCAGGCCGTTCGGCTGCGGAATAGCCCGGTTTTCTGCAATTAGCCAGACGGTATGTGACTGGCTGTAATAAAATAGGTAAATCGCTCATTGCAAGACCACCCTCAGATTATTCCGAGACAAGATGCCAAAATCAATCGAAGTCAGCCCAGCAAGGTTTCAGTCATCCGGACAGCTGTCGATGCCGGTGATTCCGGTATATGCCTATGATCGATCTTTCAAAGAAGAGTTGGCTAACCGCGGAAGTGCCGCCCTGATCAATGCGCTGCGCCACATGATGATTTTGCGTGAGTTTGAAACCATGCTCAATGCTATTCGCAGCAAAGGCGAGCACAACGGTGTGTTGTGTAGTTATCGGGGGCCGGCACATCTATCGGTCGGGCAGGAAGCGGCGGCGGTGGGTATGGCGATGTCTCTGAATCCCGATGATCATATCTTTGGTAATCACCGTAGCCACAGTGACTTTCTTGCCAAAGGACTTGCCGCTATTGAATCCCTGAATGATAACCAGTTGGGTGAAGTGATGGTAAGCCATGCCAATGGTGAACTATTGCGCCGTGTTGAACAGTGCCTGGGAGGAGAACGAAAAACCTTAGGCGAGCATTTTCTGCTGTTTGGTTTTTTATCCGAAATTCTTATGCGTGCGACCGGTTTTAATAAAGGCATGGGTGGCAGTATGCATGCGTTTTTTCCACCGTTTGGGGCTTACCCGAACAATGCCATTGTGGGTGGCTCGGCGGGAATAGCCAGTGGTGCAGCACTCTTAAAACGTGTTAGTGGAGACGGCATAGCTGTCAGTATCAGTGGTGATGGTTCTACCGGCTGCGGGCAAGTGTGGGAGGCAATGAACTTCGCATCCATGGCGCAACTTGAGACACTGTGGAAGGATGTCGATCGACGAGGATTGCCGGTCTTGTTTTTATTCATCAATAATTTTTATGCTATGGGCGGGCAGACTATTGGCGAGACGATGGGCTGGGATCGTCTGTCGCGTATCGGATGTGGTGTTAATGCAGATGGATTACACGCAGAGACAGTGGACGGAACCCATCCACTGGCAGTTGCAGATGCTGTGGCCCGAAAGCATTCATTATTATTGTCAGGCCATGGGCCTGCGCTGCTTGATATCGAATGCTATCGGCAGTCCGGGCACTCTACATCTGATGCCAATGTATACCGGAGTCGCGAAGAGATGAAAGCCTGGCAGTCCCATGATTCCATAGCGCGATATGCAGAACTATTGCAAACGCATGAATTATTGACTGAATCCCAGGTAGTGGAAATGCAGGGTGCTGTAAATGATCTGATTACTCGCGTGCTGGCTGCAGCGGCCGATCATTCAAACGCCCCGGCGGTAGACATCACTGACGACCCTGTACTGATCGGCAACATGATGTTTAATTATACTGCTATTGAATTGGCAGAAAGTGAGGTGGATCCAGGTATTGATCTGAGTGTTTGCAGCCGCATCAGGCAAAACGCCAAAAAATCACGAACGTCGCACGATGAACAAGGTAAGCAGCTGTCCGCGATGCGAGCCATTACGCTCCGCGACGGGCTATTCGAATCAGTGCTACACCATATGCTGCGTGACGACTCATTGATTATCTATGGTGAAGAATGCAGAGAGTGGGGTGGGGCATTCGGCGTTTACCGGGGATTGGCTGATCTGTTTCCACATCATCGGGTTTTCAATGCACCAATCTCTGAGGCAACCATAGTCTCCAGTGCAGTGGGTTATGCGCTTGAAGGTGGGCGTGCGTTAATTGAATTAATGTATGCGGATTTTATTGGCCGGGCAGGGGACGAAATATTTAATCAGTTGTCCAAGTGGCAGGCGATGTCAGGTGGTGAGTTAACTGTTCCGGTTGTTTTGCGTTGTTCAGTAGGCAGTAAGTATGGCGCACAGCACTCGCAGGACTGGTCTTCACTGGTCGCACATATTCCGGGTCTGAAGGTGTTTTATCCGGCGACGCCATATGACGCAAAAGGTCTAATGGCAACCGCGTTATCGAGTAATGATCCGGTGGTGTTTTTCGAAAGCCAGCGACTCTATGATGTCACCGAGCCGTTTCATGAGGGAGGTGTACCCGAAAATTATTACCAGATTCCTGCTGGCAGTCCAGACAAAAAACGCATCGGTGATGATGTTACCCTGTTAACCATTGGGCCATGCTTATACCCTGCGCTGGAAGCAGCGGAGAAACTACAAGAACAACACGGTATTGGTGCCGAGGTGATCGATGCGAGATCACTGGTACCATTCGACTATGAGCCCGTGATCGAATCGCTTAAAAAGACTGGTCGATTGGTGATAATATCGGAGGCTTGCGAACGTGGAAGTTTTGCAGCGACACTTGCAACAAATCTAACTCGTTTCGCGTTTGATGCACTGAAAGCCGCGCCGCTGGTATTGGGGGCACCTAACTGGATTGTGCCAGGTGCAGAAATGGAAACAAGCTACTTTCCGCAGAGTCACGATATTATTGATCTGGTGACCCGCGACTTTTTTCCGCAAATTGATGCACCCTGCGAAGGCTTGCGTCATTGGGATCCCCAGGCCATGGCTAAGGCTGGCCTGTAATAGAAACTGTCAGAAGTCACCTCAGAGAACAACATGGATATTCCAATCGTCATGCCCAGCCTTGGCAATGAGGCAACTGAAGCCCAGATTGAAGAGTGGCTGGTCAAGATCGGTGACACGGTCGCTGAAGGTGATCTTGTCTTGCTGGTGACCACACCTAAAGTGTCTATTGAGCTTGAAGCGCCCGCCAGTGGTGTATTTAAAAGCCAACTGGTCGAGGCGGACGATATCACTGAGGAAGGTCAAACTCTTGGTGTGATCGACACCGCTGGCTAGTGTCGACAAATTAAAGTGATGAATAACAAACTACAGCCGGTGGCCTCGATGTTGCCGGTTAAATTGGTCGGTGGTCAGTCAGATGCGGCCCGCGTGCTTTTTATTCATGGCTTTGGTGCCGATCACCAAAGCTGGGCTGGTAATGTCGCTTCAGTTTTTAAGTTTGCGCAAGCGCTGGTGGTGGATTTACCCGGGCATGGAGATTCGGTGTCGATTCCGACCGGTGGCAGTCTTTCGGCTATAGCCGATAACCTTCTTCTTAGCCTGGACGCTGACAAGCCGGTTCATCTTGTCGGGCACAGCGTCGGGGCATCTATTGCTGCGTTGTGCGCCGCAAAGCAACCTGACAGAATCGCTTCGCTTTCCCTGCTTGCACCGGCAGGACTGGGCGTCGGTGTCAGCCGTAATTTTGTTGATCGGTTTGTCCGGCTTGAAAATGAATCCGAGGCTTTGCAACTCCTGCAAACACTGGTTCATAATGAACGTCTGATTTCGCCGGCACTGGCATCGCTGGTGTTGAATCATCTTCAGCAGCCCGGTGCGCGTGAGTCGTTAAAAAATTTCACTAATCTGTTTTCCGACGCTGTTGCGGAAGTGACAGAGGCGTTTAATGTCATTAAAAACAAGGATGTCAGGTTTCAGGTATTCTGGGGCAGGCAGGACCGCATCAATGGTGCATCACAGATCGATGAGCAATCTATTGGCGGTGACTGGCACTGGTATGATGATACCGGCCATTTGCTGCATGTAGAGCAGCGGGTTTTATTTAACCAGACTTTGTGTCAATTTCTAGAAGAGTAGAGGGTATAACGTGTTTTTATGTTGTGGCGATGCGCTGTTTGATATGTTCGTAACCAAAAACCGTGAAGGAGAAACAGTCAGTAATGTGAATCTTGCAGGGCATGTGGGCGGCTCACCAATGAATGTCGCGACAGGGCTGGCGAGGCTTGAGCATAAATCACGTTACTTCACCAAGTTATCGTCTGACCTGTTTGGACAGCGCATGCGAGGTCATTTTAAGTCAAATGGTATTGACACTGAATTATGTGTGGATACCGGACTGAATACCACGCTTGCTATTGTTGAAACACAGGCAGATGGATCGGCTGCATACGTGTTTTACACGGATAACACAGCGGATGTCAGCATTCAGAGTAGTGAATTACCCGAGACGTTGCCAGCAGATGTGCAGGTGGTTCATTTCGGTTCCTACAGTACAGCAGTGGAACCGGGTTCATCCAGTTTGATGCAATTGGCCAGTCGTGAGTCTGCCAGCAGAGTGATCAGCTATGACCCGAATCTGCGGCCCAGTATTGAGCCGGATATTGAAAAATGGCGCGAAGTTTTTGCGGGCTATGCGAGCAGTGCCAATATTATAAAGGCGAGTGATGAAGATATTGAAACGCTGTTTGGGAAAAATGCCGAAGAGAAATTTGTTGCTGATAGTTTTGCGCATGGTGCGCAGCTGGTTTTTATTACCCGTGGACCTGACGGTGCCAGCGGGTTTAGTGCAGATGGTCAGAGTGCCCACCAAAAAGGAGTCAAGGTGTCGGTTGTGGACACTGTCGGCGCTGGAGATACTTTTCAAGCGACTACCTTGCACTGGATGCAGCGTGAAGGACATTTGAAAGGTGCTGCCGAGCTGGATGGCACTGTCGATCTAGCCGCATGTATTGAGCTTGCAATCAATGCGGCCGCTGCCACCTGTACACGAAGTGGCGCTGACTTACCGTATTTATCCGAGTTGCCGTCGTAACCGCGGCTGAATCGAGACTGCTGACACAGCGCCTGTGATATACCCGCGGTTGTAGTACTTGTTTCCGGCGAGACATCAATTAAGGGCTGCTGTGGCGGTAGACCAGAATGGGCCCTCGTCTCTCGTTTTCCTCTATACGGTGCAGTGTGGTGCCAGGTTTTTCGGCAAGCGCGATTGAAGCTGCGTTTTTTTCAGCAATACAACTAAACACGCTCTTCCAGTGCAATGTTTCATAGGCGGAGGCTTTTTGCACGAATAGCGGCTTCAGCAGCGAATCCCCGATTTTGCTTTGATTCTAAGAGTTATTAATATGACAACATGCGGGCTCGACTTTGGTACCTCCAATTCGACCATCGGTGTTTTAAAAAATCGACAGCCGGCTATGGTACCTCTGGAGCAGAGCGATCAAGGTGATTGGCAAACAACGTTACCCAGTGCGCTGTTTTTCGCTTTTGAGGATGATCGGATTCACTTTGGCCGGCAGGCAATCCAACGCTATACCAGTGGAGAGCCCGGTCGATTAATGCGTTCGCTAAAGAGTATCCTGGGCAGCGCATTTATGGGGGAAAGTACACAGGTTAAACGTCGACGTTACAGTTATGAAGAGATTATCGGTTTTTATATCTCGAGTCTGAAGCAGCGCGCGGAAAAATACCGTGGTGACAATGAAAATGCGCTTGACTCAGTGGTTGTCGGTCGGCCCGTGTTTTTCAATGATGATGATCCGGTACTTGATCGTGAGGCTGAAAATCATCTGGCTAATATTGCTAAAGCAGCAGGGTTTACTGAAGTTTCATTCCAATATGAACCAATCGCCGCCGCGCTTCATTATGAACAACAGGTGATAGGTGAAGAGCTGGCTCTTATTGTCGATATTGGTGGAGGTACTTCTGACTTCACAGTGGTACGGCTATCACGCGATCGCCATGCTGACTCAGAGCGTCATGAAGACTTTTTAGCCAGCCATGGTATCCATATTGGCGGCACAGACTTTGATCGAAGACTCTCAATTGCCGGCGTTATGAACCGGTTCGGGATGGGGGAGCCACTGGCAGATCGCCCTTTGCTAGAGATGCCCGGACACTACTATTTTGACCTTGCGACATGGCACAAAATTCACTTGATGTACGATCAGTCTGTACAGCGTGAGCTGAAAGATATCAGAATAACGCTACGCAACAAGCAGCCCGTTGATCGCCTGATTGCCTTACTGGCCAATAAAAAGGGTCACCAACTTGCGGCGATGGTAGAGCAAGCAAAAATTGCTTTGTCTTCACAAGACCATGCCGGTTTCAATATAGCTGAATTGCTACCGGAGTTTTCCAGTGTTGAATCCTTTGTACTGACTCGCAGGCAGTTGCTTGACTCGCTGGAGTCTGATCTTCAGAAAGTATTCGGGGCGATGGATGTTGCTTTAGTAGACGCTGGCTTAACACATCAACAGATAAATACGGTATTTACTACCGGCGGCTCCACAGCATTGCCGATGATTCAGGCAGCTATTCAGTCGGCATTCCCGACAGCGAATATCGTGGCTGGAGACTTGTACACCAGTGTTGGATCTGGCTTGCTACAGGAAGCGGTGAGGCGGTACGGACCTCGCTAAAAATCTATTTTCCTGCTTTAACAGTGTGTCTGTTCACGATCAGATGCAATCCTTTTGTCTCGACCGGGCTTCAAATCTTGTCTGATCTGGCCTTATTGAATGGGATGTAATTGCGTTGTATTGAGCAAGTTGAGTAATACTGATTCCGACGCTTCGATCAGTTCGTTGTGGGTAGCGTTAATATTTAGAATTCTCACAATATATCGATCTGCGTGTGCCAGAGTGATATCCAGCGAGAATGGAGCGCCTGTTACCGAGTCGGGTGATCTGCCAGTGGTGCCGGAGAAATAACGAACCTCAACGTTGCGCCCATTATCAATGCCAAGAACCCTGCTGCCGGTGTTAGTATTCCATGGTTGTGGAGTAATGCGATACATACTGCCGATGCCTCTGGCGCTTGCGTGGAGTTCCTCCATCCTTTGATATGCCATGTTTGCAGATGCTCTGGTGTTAGTTTCAAGTACCTGCACGTTGATATTTTGTCGAGTACTGGTATTTGCTTTAACAAAACTAACAGCGCTGTCACCAATGGTAATATTGGCCAGTTGCTTGAGTTGTTTTCGTGCGCTTCTGGTTGCTGTGCGCTGCAGCGCTCTGGTATCGATTGTATTGATGGTGAGCGCTGTATAATCCCCGGTTTGCCAGGGAAGCTTTGCGCTTACTACAGCTTCTGTGATTCTGCGGGTATTCTGATCCCTCGCTTCATCGGGGTATAGTTCCGGAAATATAATCTGGTACTCATTCGATGGTGGCTGTCGAAACGCGGTATCAATTAAAGCGCCGCTTGCATCTATTGCCAGCAGGCCGGCAATAAACCTCTCTCCGACATCGTAGAAGCTGATGATCTTATCCTTTTCTGAAGACTGCTTCTGTTTCTCAACAAACATCTGACAGCCATTTTGTCTGCACATGGTTTTCGACCAGTAGTGCGCGTGGCCCTCTCTGACATAGGCGGCGTTTGTCATTGTCCGTATGCTCGGCCATCTGAGATTAATGCGCCCCTTTCTGGCGTCTGAGGCGTGGACGAGCTCATGGAGCATCACGAAGCGTAAGTATTCCCTGGCCAGTTTACGTGATGATCCGACCAGCGGCGGAAAACGATGCTCGATATCAGGATGGAAGAACACTGTGTCAGAATCACGATCGTATATCGCTTGCGTGGAATCCGGCAGGATTGAATTTGTCGCAACATTGGGCCGTATATGCTGTGATTCCTTTAACTGTCTGGCGATGACTTTTCTGCGCTGGAGCTGATCATCAATCACTAACTTAACACCGGACAAATTGGTTCCAAGTGTGCTTTCGACCTGTGTTATTGCCTCTGAAAATAGCGTTTGTAGTTCTGTTGGTTCGAACTGATGCGTCAGTGCGTTGAGTTGTTGCGCTGATTTGGGTGGCTCACCAGCTTCGGGAGACGGTGTACTTTTATCTTCTGTGCTACCGGTTTTTACGATTTTAGGGCTTGTTAATCGATCCGAAGCGGGATTGTCTGTAGTGATGGAGCAAGAGGCTGTGACACAAACGTAGCAAAGTATGAGTAATCGAAGCATCATCCAGGTCGTTGAGTATTACGTAGTCGGCTCAGAGATAACTCTGGATGATGCCACGGCTGGTTTAAGAAGTTGTTGTGGTTGCAGATCTTGAGAATTTCCCGGGTTACAGCGCTTCTGCAGCTGGTTGACGGTTGTGCTGAAGCCAGCTATCGACACGATTGACAATAGCATCGAATTCGGGATGATTTTTTTGCGATTGTGCAGCAAGTATTTGAACTATTTTATCAACGCGCTCAATGTTTTTAGCTCCCGCTAATAATGCACGAGCAGCAGATGATGGTTTCTGCAGGTTTTTCGCTGCGTTGGCGTATTTTTCGTAAGGGACAAAATCAGCAGCTGTCGCACCATATGATAAACAAAGGTCTGCCACTGCATGATAAACATCATGCGATAGAGTGGGGTCATCATGTACGGCGTTAAAAATGGGGCGAACTTCTTTTTCGAGGATGCAGCGGTAATTTCCGGTGATTAACATTAGCCATTTTGCCAGTGGCACAAAAACGCTCTCATGGACTTTAAGCTTCACGGGTATCTCGAAGAGTTCGCCATTGATGGTGTAACGGATATTCTGGATATCGCGTTGCAGTGATTGCAATAGTGCCGTGTGTTCGTCTGCTTCGAATCTCGCGACCTTGAAGTTAGTAGGTAAGCCGACCTGAAGTACGTTTGCGGGTTCATCAGGGGGTCGAAAAGCCTGTGGATCGGGGCTTGCCAATGTTATGAGTGACGGGTCAAAGTCATCCCAGACTCGCGGATCGGTGTAAGCGGCTTCCAGCAGGCTGATGTCAACGCTCGGCAATCTTGCAAGAAAAGGCAGGGGCGGCATATTCATAATAGACATGCAGGGCACTCTTGATCTGGCAATCCTGCTAAGCAAATCCCTGACTTCAGGAACGCTGTATTGAGGCTCCTGCATGGCGAGTACCACCAGATCATAGTCGTCGGGTTTCGCCTCTTTTGCCGAGCAGGCACTAACATTACCCGGAAGTTCTGCCGATTTCAGTACCACCGGTTCGCTGACACCTCGGACCGGTAATCTGATGACGGTTCCCTCGGCGTTGATAAGTTGCTCTTCCGCGGGGAGGCACACCAGCTTGCTGTGGTGTCCTGCCATAGATAGCTTCGTTGTGAACAGAGATCCGTACGAGGCTCCAAGGACAAGCACTCGTAATGGAGTTAGTGGTGAGTCACTGGCAATTGACAATTTCTTTTCCTCACTAAATTAAATTGCAAAATACACAGTGTCTAATTTACTGATAATGCGTACCGATGGCAATTTCTAATTGTTTTGGTGGGCCTGTCGGGCGGATGGATAATTAAAGGTGCTGGCAGAGGTGCTTCAAATTGTGGTTGTCATGGCTTTAGTAGTCCACTGAGCAATAGTAATGGTCCTGTTGGTTTTAGTGAGCAACGTCGTAGGGGATCAATGGAAAAATTCTGATCCATTCGTACCATCCGGATACATAAACACAGCAAGCCCTCCCATCCTGTGATTCGTTGCTTGCCAGGCGCGACTAGACATGTGCGTGTTCTAATTTGTTGAGGGGGAGCTGAAAGTAAGCTTGCAGGAAAAATCCCTTAAAACGTACAGTTTACGAATCATTGACAAGAATTAGTGTTTCTGTAATGCAGCAATAATGTATTCCATAATATGTAATGAAAAGCGTACATTATAAAGAACTATGCTTAAAAACTGATTCATCATAAATATATACGATGATAAGTAACGTATATATGGACTTACTTGGAATAAATCATAGGAAGTATCTTCATTACAATGTTTCGTATTTATTACGTTTCATTAATTTCCTAGTTGTAATTAAAATATTACTGATCGTAAACTAATGGAGCGGTAGCAGGCCGCAGCCAGTTTCGGCTGGTTTGTTAATAACAGAGGGAAAAATTGATATGTCTAAGAAAGATAATATGAAAGCTGTGGTTTATAAGTTAACAGCTGGATTGGTAGTGGCGGGGTGTGCGGTGTTTTCAGCTGGAAACGCCAGTGACGTTGAGTACAAACCCGCATGGTTGGAGAGTGGACAATGCGGTTACGGATCCATTGATATTAGCGTGGATGGGAAAAAACTCCGTGTCTCGTGCGCGGACCTGGACACCCACACCGGCAGAGGCACTTACGATAAAGAAGTGTGCTACCGCGTAGAGCATGGTAAGCGCTACGATAAACATCGGCACTACACTCCGTATGCGGACTATCACCGCCATAGCTACTACAAGCATTGTGTTACGAGGGAGCACCATTATCAGTTGCCGGTAATTAAATTGGAAAAACGTGCTTTTGACTATCACGACAAGGTGATCCCAACAAATAAGTCAAGTTCGTTTGCTTTCCAAATCCATACGAATGGTGGTTACGATAAGTCGTTTCGCCTGAAGTCCAAGGAGCGATTTTACGTCATCCCGCCGAAGGACTACTACACCATTAGTGAACACGCTCCAGACTATAAAACTGTAATCGATTGTGGTGACGGTAAAGTGAATGGGCAACGTGTTAACGTTCATATCGATAAACCCGGAAAACAGGTGAGCTGTGTATTCAATAACTACAGCGCAAAGCCACACTACGCATATAGTCCACCGAAAGCTTGTGTCGTGAAAGGTTATTCGTTGCAAGATGCCAAGCACACCTATGCAGCGCACTGTCACGAGCCACGGCGTGATTGCGATGAGATAAAAGGTAGCTGGTATTGTTCCAGTCAGCAGATTGGTCATGCGGCACCTGCCTATACGGCAAGTAGCCACAAGCCAGCTGTCCACAAGCCTACTGTTCACAAACCAACGTCAAAGCCAGTTGCTTGTGTTGCTGCCGGCCACACACTGCAGGACGCAAAACATGCCTATGCTCGCCACTGTAGTTATAAGCCACGAGTTGACTGTGATCCGTTGCATGGTCGCTGGTATTGTTCAAGTGAACAGATCGGTAATAACTCTCCGGCCCTTGCTCGCTGGTAGTTTCTGGTCTGAGTAGCTGTTTGTAACCTGAAAGGTGCCGCTAATGCGGCGCCTTTTCCTGTAAGTTTTTTTCGAATTGTCGAAGACTATTATAAGAAGTAATGATGTAAGGTTAAGAAAAATTGGAAGGACACAAAACTTATTGCCAGTTAGTTTCTTCTGTTTCATAACATCAGAGTAGAGCTACTTCTCATAGTGATGGAGCTGATGCTCACCCAGGTCAGACATCTCTTCAACAGCTTTTTTTACGTCGTAAATTGCATCGTCCAGCTTAGCGGCGACGGCAAGTCGATCACTGGAAAATTCCAGCTCGTTTAACAAAGTATCCAGTCGACTGCGCGCGCGCCAGGCTGCGTGTCTGGCCCACTCTGCATACAAGGCCTCGGGGTCATCAACCAGCGTGAGGTCTTTGTGTCGGTGTTGATCATCGCGGCTTGTGTCTGTAGACACATAGCCATTGACCATGCTGATTCGCTCCCCGGGTTTGTTCAACGGGGCACCACGGTGCACCACCATGTTTCCGTGTAGTGCTATAGCGTAGCCGGGCCCTTTAAACGGCGGGGTTTGTACACGATCACGTGGGGGCGTTTCGCCACGGCTCGCAAAGTCAGCCATTTCTGCTTTGGTGCCAATGAAGTATTCGAACTCACCGCCATCGAGTGTGGCCGGATCAGTGACAGTCATGACGAAATCCAGTGGCAGGGTATCGTGATGCCACTTGTCGACGGCGCGGGACAAATCTTCGGGGGCGTAATTCATATGGCCCAAGTGCACAGGCATGGTGTGGGGCGCGACATCGGTTTGATAAATCTCTGACATCAGGTTGGTGAGATCCGGATTGATGCACAGGTCTCGCAAAAATTTTGACCGGTAGCATGCGCCGCGGACCATATTTTCAATTCGCTCGCAGCTGATAGCATGTCGGCGAGCCTTGCGTGCCGTTTCCAGCAGGATATGCGCGCCTTCGTCAGTCAATATTCGAAAAGGCGACGACACCGCGACTGGAGATGCCTTGTTGGCGACTTCTTCATCGCTATAACCGAATTCCGTGAGATAGCGGATTGTGTTTGGTTTTTCCAGTGCCAGATGACGGGCGGGGTCAAATGCGGGTTCGTCCTCGAACCATTCGTATCCGACGGGTGTCTCTGCGGGAAAGGGGACGGCTGTGTTGGTCATAGCGATTCTCGCCTGGTGATCTTTGCTCGATAGTATTTATTAAGGGTAGCGCCGTCGGTCGGGTAAGACAAATCCTGCGGCGTAATCGGTAGCTTGGTGAACGACATGACTAATGGGAGAGGTTATTTGCGCTAAACACAATTTGTCGCACGGTGTCTATATTATGTGTGCTTATCCCTTTGCCAAGTCCGGCTCTCAAGCCGGTTGTTAATTGAATTGACTCATGAATAATCCTGCACTTCCCACCCTCTACCGGCGAACGGTTCTGCAGTACCCTCTGTTCTTCCTGGTGCTGCTGGCGTTGGCGTTGGTATTTTTTGCTTCGCAAGCGAGATTTTTCAAGCTGGATGCCTCAGCGGATTCGCTTTTGCTGGAAGATGACAAGGATCTGCAATTATTTCGAGAGGCACAGCAACGCTATCACTCGCAGGATCTATTGCTGGTGACCTATGAGCCTGACGCGGATCTATTCTCCGATAGCGCGCTTGATACCCTGGTTACCCTTCGCGATCAGCTTGCCACCGTGAGTTCAGTAGAATCAGTTTTCAGTTTGCTCGAAGTACCACTACTGACCAGTTCAGGAATCAAACTATCTGAACTCACAGAAAATGTACCGACCATTGAAACCCATCCGGACATTGATCGAGTGCTGATTCGGACTGAGGTGTCTTCCAGTCCGGTATTTGGTGATCTGGTGTTAAGTGAGGATGGCAGCACCACCGCACTGCTGCTTACGCTCAAAGATGATCCGGCTATGCAGGATCTTTTTGCGCAGCGCTCACAGCTTAGGTTGAAAGACCTGCGCGAGGGCCTGACTACAGATGAAGCCTTGCAGCTTGAATCGGTCAATCAAAAGTATGCTACCGCACGTGCTGCTTTTGACGGGCAGCGTCATGAAGATATAGCGGGTATAAGAGGCATTCTTGATAACTACCGTGGCGATGCAACCTTGCATCTTGGTGGCGTGCCGATGGTGACGGACGATATGATCAGTTATATCGCACGTGATCTGGTGTCATTTGGCATCGGGGTATTGCTGTTTATTGTGCTGATTCTGGCAATTATTTTTCGTCGTGTTCGTTGGGTGGTGTTACCCCTTGCCAGCTGCTTTTTCGCAGGGTTGTTAATGATTGGCTTGTTAGGGTTAACCGGCTGGAAAGTAACAGTGATTTCGTCAAACTTTATCTCGCTGATGCTAATACTGACGATGTCTATGAATATGCATTTGATCGTGAGATACCGGCAGCTAAGGTTAGATCAGCCGTCAGATAACCACGCTGATCAGGTGTGGTTAACCATGCGTAGAATGTTCTGGCCCTGTTTGTATACGTCACTCACTACGATCATCGGCTTCAGTTCACTGGTGTTCAGTGGCATAAAACCGGTGATTGATTTCGGCTGGATGATGTCGATCGGATTGTTGGTGACATTCCTGACGTCGTTTTTATTATTTCCGTCTCTGCTGGTGAGGCTTGGGCCGCTGGCCAACGACGGCACTGCTGATAAGCCGGTCAAAGTGACAGCATTTTTGGCACGACTGACACAACGTAACGGCACCCTGGTGCTGGTGTTAGCGGGTATTATAGCGGTGCTCAGTGCAATAGGTATTTCGCGATTGCAGGTTGAAAATAGTTTTATCAACTATTTTCGCGACAGCACAGAAATCCATCAGGGCATGAAGCTGATTGACGAAAAATTGGGAGGCACAACACCACTTGATATTCTGCTTGATCTCACTGAAGCAGAAGACGAAGAATGTGCTGATACCACCGGCATGGATCCGGATGAACTTGACTACTGTGAAGAACTGGAAATTATCAAGGAAGAGTCAGATCCGGCAGACTATTGGTTTACACCGTTCAAAATTGATCGAATCAAACAAGTACATGACTACCTTGAGTCGCTTCCTGAAGTTGGCAAAGTGTTATCGCTGGTGTCTATTTTACGCGCCGGTGAATCAATCAATGATGGCGAAGAATTCACCCCGTTTGAACTCGCAATTTTATATAAGAAAATTCCGGCGGATATCCGTGAAAAAATGATTGAGCCCTATATCTCTATTGATACCAATAATGCCCGGGTGTCGCTGAGAATTCTGGACTCATTACCAGATTTACGTCGCAAGGAATTGCTGGACAAAATACGCAATGATCTTGAGACTGAATTGGCCATACCTGCAGAAAAAGCCACTGTTAGCGGAATATTGGTGTTATATAACAATATGCTGCAAAGTCTGTTTCAGTCGCAGATTCAAACGGTAGGCGCTGTGTTACTCGGGATAGCCCTGATGTTTGTGGTGCTATTTCGATCAGTTCCGCTGGCGATTATCGGTATTATCCCGAATGCGTTAGCTGCCGCTTTCGTGCTGGGCATAATGGGGTTGGCGAAAATACCGCTTGATATGATGACAATCACTATTGCCACAATCACAATAGGGATCGCGGTGGACAACAGTATTCACTATATTTACAGATTTCGTGAAGAGTTCCAAAAGCAGAAAGACTACAACGCTACCATGGATATTTGCCATGCGAATATCGGACGTGCTGTTTTGTATACGTCTATTACGATTATTTTTGGATTTTCAATACTCGTTTTTTCAAATTTTATTCCGACAATTTTATTTGGATTACTCACTGCTCTGGCGATGTTTGTGGCGCTACTGGCAGTATTGACTCTGCTGCCCAAATTAATTGTGCTGTGGAAGCCGTTTAAGGTGGAGTAGAACAACTGTCTATCGCACTGCTAAAAACACTGATCGCGATATCAGAGCAGGGTAGTTTCAGTGCTGCAGCCGATAGTGTGAATGTATCACATGCGGCAGTGGGTCAGCAGATGAAAAGACTTGAAGATTCACTGCACGTTACTCTGTTTGATCGCACCAGGGTCTCCCCGCAACTTAACCAACTGGGTAAAGCACTGGTGCCGAAGGCAAGGGACATCGTGCATGCTTACGATACCTTGCTTGATGATTTAACCGGTGAAGCACAATGGTTTGGTGAGCTATCACTGGGTGCGGTACCGTCCACAATCAGAAGCCTGGTACCCTTGTCCATTAAGGCGCTGATACCGAACTACCCGAAGTTGCACATCAGAGTGGTGCCTGGTTTGTCCGGCAGTTTGCTGGAACAAGTAGAGCGCGGTGCACTTGATGCTGCCATTTTAAGTCAGCCTGCCGCGGTTGCTGCCAACTTAAACTGGCAATCGTTCGCAGAAGAAGAGCTGGTACTAATTACGGCCCCTGAAGTGAGTGATGATGATCCGCTGCGTCTGTTATCACAAATGCCTTATATTCGCCATACCAGGCAAGCGGCATTCGGTATGTTGTCAGAAGCCTGGCTTGGCAGTCATAACGTTGCTGTGAAGACCTCAATGGAGATGGAGTCGATAGAGTCAGTCACCAGTATGGTCGCCCATAATCTGGGGATATCCATCGTGCCGGACATGTGTGTGCCGGATGGCGTATTTTCGAATCTACGAAAGATAAAGCTTCCCGGGCCACGGCATTGTCGAACCCTTGGCGTCGTGACTCGTACGGACTGTCCCAAGATCTACCTGGTAGAACGATTAATTGAGCAGTTGCGAAATACAGTGAGGGAGCCTGTGTCTTAGCTGCCAGGCTATTGAATTATTTGAATTATTTGAATTATTTGAATTATTTGAATTATTTGAATTATTTGAATTTTATGTTGGTATGAATGGACCTTTTGTATAAAGTATTTCTTTAGTAAGCGTTAAGAAAATATGGTTTGAGTTAAACAGCGTTTTAGGTCAAGCTTGGCGGCTAAATTCAACGCAGGAAAAAAGCGTGTCTGTTAACGATAAAATTGTTAGCGATCTGGTCGAGAATCGGGTCGAGTTTGTAACTACCGTGCCATGTAAACAACTGGCCGGAGTGATTGATAAAATCGATTCCTGTGATGATATCTATCATATCCCTTCGAATAAGGAAGATGAGGGGATGGGGTTATGTGCCGGTGCTTTTATGGGCGGCAAACGTTCGGCAATTATTATGCAGAACACAGCAATTGGTGTGACCATCAATACACTGGTGACGCTGACGCAATATTATCGATTGCCGTTACCAATGTTGATCAGTTATCGCGGTGAACTGGGTGAGCCGGTGGCCTGCCAGGTAGAGATGGCCGTTCATACCAAGGCGTTACTCGCACAGCTCAATATTCCGACGTATCACTTTCATCATGAAGATGATGTACAAGAGTTCGATGCCATTCTTAAGCACACTTTTATGTGCAACAAGCCGGTTGCTATTCTTACCGACGCATCTTTCTGGAAGGGGTATTAAATTATGGTACGTTCTGAAGTCCTGAAGACACTGGTTCCTGTGATCTCCGATCATTTTGTGGTTTGTAATATCGGGCTGCCCAGCCAGGAGTTGCATTTAATCGATGATCAGCCCACCAATTTTTATATGTTGGGAACTATGGGACTGGCGTCATCAATCGGTTTGGGGGTGGCGCTGGCGCAAAAGCAGAAAGTGATCTCTATTGATGGCGATGGCTCGGTGCTGACCAATTTTGGCACTCTGCCCACGATCGCTAATAATGTGGCAGATAACTTTATTCTACTGATCATTGATAACGGGAGTTATGGCTCAACCGGTGATCAACCAACCTATGCGGGTAAGAAAACCTCTTTGACCGAGGTTGCTAAAGCCTGCGGATGCGAAAACGTGGTTGAGTGTCAGGCAGAAGAAGCGGCGGCGACAGTGCAGGCCGCTATCGACAGTGATCAAATGACTATAATTGTCTGCAAGTGCGAGTCCGGAAATGTAAAAGTACCTGTGATTACCATGGATCCTGTGGTCATTCGTGACAGGTTTATGAAAACGCTTGAACAACGAAACGGCTGATTAGAATCATCGTTACTGATGACTGCTCTACATTCATGTACTGATGCTCGTGCGCTTGCTAAAAAGCGTTTGCCGTGGATGGTGTTCGATTACATCGATGGTGCTGCGGGTGAAGGAGCGGGTGAGCGCTTAAATCGTCAGGCGCTGCAAAATATTCGGTTGCAGCCCCGTGTTTTAAATAATGTAGAGCATCGCAGTCTTGTAGTGGATCTGTTCGATCAGAAGACAGCGTTGCCCTTCGGGATCAGCCCGATGGGTATGTGTAATCTTTCAGCGCCAGGCGCGGATCTTATGCTGGGCAGACTTGCTGCAAAACATAAGATCCCGGTGGGCGCATCTACCGCGGGCTCAACTTCACTTGAAGATATTATTAACGAGGCAGACGGTAACGCCTGGTTTCAGCTGTACTTCAGCGGTAATGAAAGTGCATCGGACGTGTTGCTTGACCGTGCGCAAGCTGCCGGTTACACCACACTGGTTTTAACCGTCGATGTGCCTGAAGTCGGGCGGCGCCCGCGTGAATTGCGACGTGGTTTCAAGATGCCGTTTAAAATCGGGCCAAAGCAGTTTGTCGATTTTGCATTACACCCAAGGTGGTCAATATCAACATTGACTCATGGTAGGCCGGAGCTTGCTAACTTTGGGGGTAAGTACGGTGAGTTCGATCGAACTGCCAGTCGAGCGGGTGCAGACTGGGATCTGCTGGCAAGGCTTCGTGAAAAGTGGCAGGGACACCTGGTAGTCAAAGGTGTACTCAGCGTTGAAGACGCAGTGAAAATTAAAATGTACGGAATCGATGCAATTCAGGTGTCCAGTCACGGCGGTCGACAACTGGAAAGTGCATTACCAGCGATCGCAGCACTTGGCCGTATTCGCGATGCGGTGGGTGACGATTATCCGGTGTTTTATGACAGCGGCATTCGTGGTGGTGAGGATATTGTGAAAGCTTATGCAGTCGGTGCAGACTTTGTCTTGCTGGGGCGGCCGTTGTTATACGCAATTGCTGCAGGTGGAGAAAAAGGTCTTGCTGAATTGACCGAAGTTTTCAGGCAGGAAGTCAGTATAGCACTGGCGCAACTGGGGCTGGATGATATTCAGTCTGTCAATAGAAGTGTAGTTGCTGCGGTCTAGCCTGCCTGATTAAACGCGGGTAGATCAAGAGCAAACGCTTTGCGTTTTTCGTCTGTTTATCGAACTTGCAGGACGGTTTGGTATGTTGCCGAAAATATCTAAATACTAAAAATCCGACACTTATGTATTCGTT
>CAZNOB010000060.1:0-26618 GCA_964574535.1 uncultured Granulosicoccaceae bacterium
TCTACCCAATCAACGGCGACGGTACGCTTGAAACCCACAACTACATCAAGTCCCTGAGCACAGATTCATTCTCCGAAATCGATCTATGGATCGCTCGTGAAGCAAAACGGCATGGGCTGGCACAATCCCGGCCACTGCGCACAGCGTTGGGAAGCCAGGTTAAATCTCAGCCACCACTACTCCCGCAAACAGGGAATGCTCTCAATATCATCTGGTGGGGTCTGAAGATGCGTTTTTGGGTTTTTCGCAATACTCCGGATAACGATTCAAATCTACGTAGAATTCGTGTGTTTGTAAATTACCGTGCTGGTGATGAAATCCTGCCCCACTCCGTTGGATTACAAAAAGGCCTGATTGGACTGGTGCATGCTTACTCATTGCCGCAGCAAGCGGCACAGAACAATATTGTGATCGCCCATGAAATCCTGCACACCGTCGGCGCAATAGATAAATATTCCTGGGCCGGCACCCCGGTCTTTCCACACGGGTATGCAAACCCCGATAGACAACCGCTCTATCCGCAGCGCTACGCTGAAATTATGGCAGGCGAAGTCCCCACTTCCACCTATAGCTCATATATGGCCGAAAGCCTCAACAGCGTTCAAATTAACGCAGTGACAGCCAGGGAAATCGCATGGATCAAATAGAGCGTTGAAGTGCCGCCTATTACCTGGTTGCGCTACTAACATGCAGGCTCTGTGAAATTGGCCCTTTTTTAACAATCATCTAACAAACGATGAGTTGTTCATCATTTCTATCGATTTTGGTCTGGGTATATGCAATCACTTTCCTACTCAGCCTGATAGTGGTTCCGACTTTCACCAGCGAAAATTCCTGCCAATTATTTTTGCTCCACTGACATCACGAGTACCAAAAATTCCATCATCCACTATTCTTTAATCTGGTTGGTGAAAATAATGATTGGCCTGACGTTGGTTTGCGTTGGCATTGCCATGCTGGTATCGCCAGTCCTGAGCTTATTAACCATGTTTTCAGGACTGTTCTAGCTGAAATTTCAGGTAAACAAAACCTTGAAAATGACCTTATTTCGGTGCCAGCCGTTTACAAAGCCATCAACTGGATTCTAGACAAAATAAAGGGTCGAGAAACTACTTCGGCCATAAATCGGGCAATGCTGAAAATTTTGAATATTCCAATGCGCGTATTGCGCCGACTAGCCCTCGCCACTCTGGCAATTTCCTGCTTTGTCGGCAGCAACGCTCAGGCGGAAGCGACAGATCAGCTGTTGCTCACATCGCTGAAAAATGATGACTCGGTTGCATCTGTAGCAATACCGAACCGCTATCAGCTAGAAATTGAAAAGCTGGCTCTGGAAATCAGCTCCGCCAAAGCCCATCGAACAGCACTGGCAGAGCGTATGGATGAAGTAAGGCGCCAGTTAGATGCCTTACAAGAGCAGATGGGCCGTGAAAATGAGAGCAAGCCCTCATTATCCACTGCAATTACTACTGTCAATCAGGATTTGATAGATATTGAGCAACGAATAAAACTTAAAAACAAAGAGTTAGAACTGAGGAAGCAACAAGTTAACAATTTGTCTCTGCCCTCCTTATTTCAGGATGCGATTGGCAATGCAGATGCCCTGACCCGGCACCGAGACCACGCAGTGCAACGCTACCAGATGCATCGCATACAACTGGAAATCAAACAAAGTCATGATAAAAAACGATTTTTGCAAGCGCGGAAAGTCTCATTATCCGAAACCGGCGAGCAAATAAGCTCATCACTCGGACAGGTAAAAACCAGTGTTTTGCAAATTCAAGAGACCCGTCAGCAACTGGAGCTTCAGTTTACCGAGTTAACATCAGCTATAGTCCAGAAGCAGGATCGCCTGGAACTGCTTAAAGCGCGCGTGACTCAGCTTAATGAAGCGCCAGAACAGGCACTTTTTTCGAAACAGCAAGGCTCTCTTCGTGACCCAACCAGTGGCCAGCTGAAAAATCGCTATGCTGAACCAAAAGCCCGAGGGCTTCTCAAATGGGAGGGAATAACGATTTCCGCACCGTTGGGACAGCAAATTGAAGCGATCTTTGACGGAACGGTTGTGTTCGCCGATCAACTTCAGGGATTAGGGAATGTCGCTATACTTGACCACGGAGAGGGCTACATGAGTCTCTACGGCCTGGCCGATTTTCTGGTGGTGGAAAAGGACCAAAAGGTGATCGGCGGAGAAGTCATCGCCACTGTTGGGGCTTCACATGGAGATGTCGAGTCAACTCTATACTTTGAAATTCGCCATAATGCCAATACATTAGACCCGGAAGACTGGTTAAGTCTCGAACGAATTTCTCTAATTGGTGATCCATAGAGAAGCTTTTTTGACTCATGATGATACACTTACTGAACAACAGAAGACGCCCTTTGGGGCTTGGGAGTCACAAATGACAATCCGGTCTAAACCACTCACGTTAATTACTGCCGGCACAGTGCTGGGTATTACCCTGACACTCGGCCACAACGTTGTGGGGGCGAGAGACACTTCCGGGGATGTGCTTCCTCTGGAACAATTGCGCACATTTTCCGACGTATTTGCGCGTATCAAACGCAATTATGTCGAAGATGTCTCTGACGAAGACCTTCTCGAGCACGCCATTCGAGGCATGTTGAGCGGACTCGACCCGCACTCCAGCTACCTGAACACTGAACAATTCAATGAGCTGCGCATCGGAACCTCAGGCGAATTTGGCGGTTTGGGAATCGAAGTCGGTATGGAAGATGGCTTTGTAAAAGTGGTATCTCCAATCGATGATACGCCGGCTCAGCGTGCCGGGATGCTAACCGGCGACCTGATTATTCGCCTCGACGATAAACCCGTGAAAGGCTTGTCTCTCAACGATGCTGTGAAGCTGATGCGCGGTAAACCCGGCAGCGATATTGTGCTGACGGTTGTCCGTGAAGGGGAGGATAAACCTCTTAATATCACCATCACACGTGCTGTGATTCAGGTGACCAGCGTTAAAACACGTATTCTGGAAGATGGTTACGGCTACGTGCGCGTCTCCCATTTCCAGACCAAGTCCACCACCGATATGCTGGCTGCTATTGAAAAAATGAAAACAGAGGGTGACGGGCTAAAAGGCCTGGTGCTTGATCTGCGTAATAATCCTGGCGGTGTTCTATCCGCTGCAGTCGGTATCTCTGACGCCTTCCTCAATGAAGGCTTAATCGTGTATACCGATGGCAGGGAAGTCGACTCACGACTACGCTACTCCGCTTCGCAGGGCGATATCATCGACGGGGCACCGCTGGTAGTGTTGGTGAACGGAGGGTCCGCGTCAGCTTCAGAAATTGTTGCCGGAGCGATGCAGGATCACGGTCGCGGTGTGGTGATGGGTAATAAGACGTTCGGTAAGGGCTCAGTGCAAACCATTCAAAATCTGGCCAATGGTGGCGCTGTTAAGCTCACCACCGCACGCTATTACACTCCATCGGGCAGATCAATTCAGGCAGAGGGAATCAATCCGGATATTGTCACTGGTAACCTGCGCGTTTCCAAACGTGAGGAATCAGGTATTGAACCAATCACAGAGTCCAGTCTCTCAGGTCATTTAAGTAACACAACTGGTGAAGAAGAAAGTACCGATCAGCAAGGCGCGGACGCACCGCAGGTTAATCTGGCTGAAGATGATTACCAGCTCAACGAAGCGCTTAACCTTTTAAAAGGCCTGACCATACTCAGCCGCAAGGGATAAGGCGGCGGCTCGGCCGCGCAACCGCACCACAGACAGTACTGTTCTATCCGGGGAATCATCCCCGGATCACCACTATCCTCGTTCAAAAGATACCGTAGTACCGATAACATCCTCCTGAATCTGCATCACGATTTTTGCTATCGTGGACACCTGATTATTACCTCAACGGAGCTAAAATGTTTCAGGGCCAAATGCAACATCAACCGCTGATGATTTCCAGCATCATCGAATTTGCAGAACGCTGGTACCCGGATGTCGAAGTCGTCTCCCGTACTGTCGAAGGTCCAATCCATCGATATACCTACAAAGAGATGGGTAGACGCGCACGCTGCATAGCCGATAGTTTAACTCGACTCGGTATTACTCCTGGTGATCGCGTGGGCACACTCGCATGGAATGGCTATCGTCACCAGGAACTTTATTTCGGTGTTTCAGGAAGCGGCGCTGTACTACATACCGTCAACCCGAGATTATTTGCCGAGCAGCTCGCTTATGTCATCAATCACGCTGAAGATAAGGTAATTTTCACCGATTTATCCTTTGTACCGCTTCTTGAAGGCCTGGCTGATAAACTCGTTAATATAAAACACTTTGTAATCATGACCGATCGTGCTCACATGCCGGAAACCACGCTGGACTCGGTCATGTGCTACGAGGAGCTGATCGACTCAGGCGAAGAGACCTATCAATGGCCAACATTTGATGAGAATGCAGCCTCCAGTATTTGCTATACATCAGGCACTACCGGCAACCCAAAGGGCGTGGTTTACTCGCATCGCTCTACGCTCATCCATGCGCTTGCCAGCGCTATTCCCAACGGATTGAGTCTTTCAGGCAATGACTCGATATTACTGGTTGTCCCACAGTTTCATGTTAATTCATGGGGGGTAAGTTACGCGGCTCCAATGAATGGCTGCAAGCTGGTTCTGCCCGGACCTGCAATGGACGGTGCATCAATTCATGAATTGCTTGACCAGGAAAAATGCACACTGTCACTAGCGGTCCCGACTGTCTGGATGATGTTAACCGGATTTCTGCGTGAAACCGGCGTAAAGCTCCCCCATATGAAACGTGTTGTCATTGGTGGCTCTGCTGTACCGGAGGCGATGATTCGCTCCTTTGAGCAAGAATACGAAGTCAGTGTTATACACGCATGGGGTATGACGGAAACCAGCCCGCTTGGCACACTGAACTTTCTCATGCCGCATCTGCAGGAGCTGGACTACGAAGCACAAATGCCAATCAAATTAAAACAGGGTAAGTCAGTATTTGGAATCGATATCCGAATTGTTGATGACGAAGGCAAAGTTCTCCAGCACGATGGCGTCGCGTTCGGTCGCCTCCAGGTTCAGGGCCATTGGGTGACCAGCGGTTATTTTAAAGACGAAGACAACAGCGCTTTCACTGATGACGGCTGGTTCGATACCGGCGATGTAGCAACCATCGATAAAGATGGTTATATGATGATCACTGACAGAACAAAAGATGTCATCAAATCAGGGGGCGAGTGGATTAGTTCTATTGAAATAGAAAATCTTGCGGTTGGACACCCTGCAATTGCAGAGGCAGCGGTGATTGCAATCCCTCACTCAAAGTGGGATGAACGACCACTGGTGCTCGCAGTCATTAATGAAGGACATAAAATCGATTCGCAGGAACTCCTCGCACATCTGGGGCAAAATCTCGCTAAATGGCAAGTGCCGGATGATGTTGTTTTCGTCGCTGAACTCCCACACGGAGCCACGGGTAAACTGAATAAATTGAAACTACGCGAAGACTTCAGCAACTATACGTTTCCAGACTCATGATCAGCCTGTTACAGCAACAGCAATACGCACTGTTCGTCTTAATCATAATAGCGCTGGTCATTTCACTGACGTTTCACGAATTCGGTCATGCTGCATCAGCTAAATACTTTGGCGATGATACAGCTCAACGCCTGGGCAGACTGAATATAAACCCAATGGCACACATTGATCCAATGGGTCTATTAATGGTGGTACTGGTTGGCTTCGGTTATGCCAAGCCGGTACCAACCAATCCTCGCAACTTCAATTCAAAATGGGCAATGCCACTCATAGCAGCTGCCGGTCCGGCAATGAACTTGCTGCTGGCATTCATCACAATAAATATTTTCATCCTGGGTGTAAAATCTGGCAATGAGTGGTTCTCGTCGGCCGGGCCTGAATACTTTTTTATCCTGCTGGCCCGAATCAACTTGTTATTGATGCTATTCAACCTGATACCCATTGGGCCACTTGATGGGCACTATATCCTTGGCCACTTTCTGCCGCACAACCTGGCTTCGAAATATCTGGAATTAAACGGCAAGTACGGCCATTTCGTGTTCCTTGGATTGATACTCCTCAGTATTGCAGGCATCCCGATTTTCCGCGGACTTATGGATATATCCGGAAAGATAATCCCCTATTTAATTGTGGTTTAAATTCAGTAAACCTGTCAGTGCAATTTACAAAAATCTAACTGCTATACCGTACTAATACGGACGTTGCCCACTGAAATTACCGGGAGGATCGTAATTACAAACCCAAATTTGATCTTTATTGGGGCAACTGGCAGCACCACAGCCGACCACAGATGAATCACGCCACACCACCTGCGTGTAACCTTCACAACTATTGTTCAACGCACAATTATTGGTTGTATAGTCATAATTTACTGATTCACGCGCCCACTCACGCACTACATTTGTTTCACTCACTGATGCCAACTGCCGATCACCGTCTGCTCGTACAATAGCCGCGTGTTTATATAAATTTTCTCCAATACCATTTTTATAAAACGGCAGACCGGTAGCTCCACGGTTACGTAAATCACAGCCAACATCATTGGCTAGAAACAGTGCCCACTCCGTCGCAAGTACCGACATCTGATTTGACCACTTAAGTGGTGGAATACTCAACTGTTGTCTTATGCTGTTATGAGCGTTAAGCATCTGTTCAGAATTAGTTGGTATGTCGGTGTCTGGAATGACTCGATTGATCTCAACTGGTGGTCGCAAGTCAGGTAGTGTGGGTGCACAACCAATTACGGCAACCAAAGTGGTTGCCGTAATTAGTGCAAATCGTTTAGATCTATTCACAAAGAGGTATTATCCGCCGAGCTGCTCATCCACATCGCAACCAGGTGCGCTGGATTTTACATGGTTAATCGCTTCAGTTCGGTCTTGCTCAGTCTCAAACATGGCACTGGTAGCAACAACCTGTCCGTTAGCGGATTTGACGTTAAAAAAGAACTTTCCGTTTGCCGACTCTTTTAACACGTATCTTTTATCTTCGGTGCAATTTTTCTTCACCGAATTAATGCCTTTGGAAGCGCTGTCTTTCGCCTTGTAATTCTCGCTTCTTAGAATCATTTTTCCTTCATCATTTACAAAGGAAAAGCTAAATGGTTCGGCTGCAGCACTTTTCTTTAGAATCGCTTTCATGGGATCTCCTGATTAAAACTTCAACAAGACAAAGCTATTAATGGCTTGCCGGTGGGTTACCACCAAACCATACCATTCATGTATTTAAAGTGTAGCTAGTGTACCACCATCCCAATGGTCTATCGCCGGGATGTAACGTTATTTTATATAGTAAGAAATCCTCAATAACAAGTGCACTTTTTTGCCCGCCATGACTGTAATTTCATGTTACAAATGTGCTTATAGGGAGGTCAAGTGTCATTTCAACACTTTAGACTCATTGTAAAACTTCCTTGAGCATACTCTCCTCGATATCCCTTTCCATGAAATCGAACGGTGACTCCTCACTGCATTCACTGAACGCCCTTTGGATGAGCTCCTGACCATTACGTGTTTTTAGCTCGCAATGGCTGGCACCGAACATTACACTTATTTTAACCGAGTTCTCGACACCCGCACCATCAATGACAACCATGCTGTCCACTGCACTGCGAAGACGATTGACTAATCCTGCCAAACTACCTTCAGGAGTGTCAGGTAGAACTAACACGAATCGACCTGCACTAAAGCTTGCGACAACATCTGTTTCTCTTAACAGGTCTTTTAACCGCTTGGCAAGCTTACTGGTCGCTATCGCACTCCCCTGATGTCCATATTCATCGTTAAGCAGTAAGTAATCTTTTATCTCAACCGCTACTACAGCTAACGGGGAACCATAGCGGTGGCATCTCGCAACTTCAGAGTCCAATCGTTGTTCAAGGTATACCCTGTTAAATACACCACTTACAGGGTCAAATACATTGATGCCCTTCATGGTGTTCACTTCATTGAGATATAGAATAGTTCTATTCAGAAGATAACAATTTAGAATCAGTATAAAACTGAGAATAAGGTTACCGAACAATGCTGCGGCAGAGATGCTTTCAGCACGGCCACTGACAATGAATGCGATAAAAGAAAGGCCTACACCACCCATTAACAATGAACACGCTTGCCATGCCTGTCGAATTTTACGATCACCAATCGTACTTTTCACTATACGAAATATAACGATAGCCGATGCCACTTGTAACGCTGCAACCAGCAAACAGATCAACTGCATCTAATGATTACTCTATAGTGTCGTAACAAAAAAACAGACACATTTTCACTCTATCATTTCGGAAATAACGGTATCGCCGGCTGTATCAAGCTGCAACCAGTTGTAGTAATCAATCGAATCAACGGGCACATTGTTATATCGATTCTCCCTAATCACAAGCAGATGTACTGCGTCACCTGGCTTGTGGGAAGACCAGATTTTTTCATACATATCTGCTTGACCATCGACCTTGTCCTGATTCACAGCAACAATTTTATCCCCTGCTTTAATACCTGCCATATCCGCAGGACCATCAGCGATGACTGAACTGACCATAATGCCGTTTTTGGTTTGTTTCGTATCAAGTCCCAACCAGGGCTTACGCGACTCCTGAGACCGCCCGCTAATAATTAACTCACCCAACACTCGGGTTAATGAATCGATTGGTACAAACACATTGCCCGGCACTCTGATCTTTGGATCGATATCGATATCTATAGTGACCAGTGAACCGATACCCAATAACTCTGCTTTCTCAGAGACCAATGCCGCTCCCGCGAACGAGGTACTTGGCGGATAGGTATGGATCGCACCCTCGACCATGTATTCCCAGCCGCCGGTAAAATTCTCGACTTTACCCACTCTGACACCCCGGGCATCCGGCTCTCCGGCTGCTGGTATGACCATCAGGTGCTGATCTTTTTTCACTGACGATGACTTGCCAAGCGTGATCGGGGTGGTTATAAATGAGCTGTTGACCCTCACCAATCCCAGCCCGGTGGCTTCATCATAGGCCACTATGTCGGCGGGCTCTGTACGATCATCAGAAAAAGTGACGGTGACAGCATTCGCTTCTGCAATCGTGTATCCGGCCGTCACAATCAAGCCATTCGTATCCAGTACCACACCGCTACCCAATCTTTTGGTGCCTAGATTCAATGCTGTACGTGCATCATCGGGGACAGTGGCGGTAATCGATACAATCGATCGCATCAAAGTGTCAATCGGATTGGCTTTAGCAGCGCCCATCTCCGGGTCCGGTATGACCTTCAGGGTATCGGCAGGTATTGAGGATTCAGCCGATGGAGCGTCAGGCAGTTGAAACGGCGACACAAGAGGGTCGGCCGTTACAGGAAAAAAAGCCACTATTGACACAGAGATAATAAACTTCGCTAACCCGCTGGCGAACCTCTGACCAACAATTCTCTGTCTGTGAAACATAGTCCGGTACCCTGTCGATGCCCGGCAAAACAATGCGAGCCTATTCACAGAGATAGCAGTCAATGTGCCATCTATGATGGCTTTAGGAATCATTCACAGGAATTTTAAAAACAAAAAAAGGGCCGCAATTGCGGCCCTATCCTGTTGTTAACCTATGTATGGCTTAACCTTATATATCAACACCCAGCTTCTCTAATGTGTCATAAGTTAACCCACCGGTAGCCAGACCACGTGCTTTTTGGAACCGCTCAACCGCATTCATCGTCTGTGAGCCCAATACACCGTCGAAAGGACCCGGTGCATAACCGGCAGATGATAGAGCACGTTGTACTTTTTTAACCATGCCGTCAGTCATATTGATTTCACACAGAACCGGACGCCATTCCATACGTGCATCAGACACCTTGATACGCTTAGTAACATTGCTGGTCTGCGCGGGAACTGGAGTACGAATTTCCCGAGCTTCGCTAACCAGACGACGTACCTTCCTGGTTTCGTATTTAGCTGGAATCTCAACTCGCTGAACAGATGCTGCCGACTTTACCACTTGACGTTCAACAGAGGCCATTTTAGCCGGTGTTGCCTGCAGGCAAATTTTGTTACCAGTATGTTTACCATGGTGGGCACCATTTTCTGACGAATTATGCCAAGTGTGCACGCCATCTTTATCAAGTACGCGCTTGGTGATTTCCTTGTACTTAGCCGGGATTACTACACGCTTTTCTGACGCTTCTGCCACCAGTTTTCGAACACGGATAGTTTCATAACGTGCAGGCTCTTCAACGACACGTGTACTTGGCGCAGATTTTAATACGCTTTTGTTAATTGTCTTATAAACTGCCGGTACCTCAACCAAACACATGATATCACCACTTGCGTGATCAATTTTTTCAACACTGCCGCGACCTTTCTTCCACACAGTTTTGGCATCTTCAACTAAAACTCGCTCGGAAACAGTATCGAATACCGCAGGCACTTCAACAAGCTTGCGTGAAGCTGGTGATACCATTACGCGCTGTTCAACCCATTCATACTTAGCGGGGATAAGCTGGATTTTTTCTGACGCTTCGGATACCTGAACACGCTCAGTCACTGTTTTATAACTGGCTGGCTTATAGTGCTCATCAAAGCACTGACCAGGTCGGGCACTATCCAGATTTAGACCACTGGCGCGTACCATTGCCAGCATTGCAGGATTTGCGTTGACGTTGCTGTTTGTTTTATTCATCACCCATCGCGATGATGCGGGTTCGACTTCATAAGTCTGTGTCTCGGTGGCATAGGTCGCCGGTATTGCGCGCAACTCACTGCCCGCTTCGCCCACCATAACGCGCTCTTCCACCGTCTCATATTTTGCCGGGATAATCTGTAGTTTTTCACTGGCTTCTTTTACAACAACTGTTGAAGATTCTGTGCGATATTGCGCAGGAATAACCACACGTGCATAACACTCACCGGGCTGGGCATCTGGAAGTGCTGTCGTCTTATCCTCTAGGGCATAAGCCATCGAAGCGGCGCTGAACAACGCACCGAGTACTGCCATATTTAATACATTTTTTTTCATCATTTATTTCTCGTTAACAGTTGTTATTGTCGTCGCTATGCCAGCACAGCAAATGCCAAATAAATCTTCGCCAGGCTCTACGTACACTACGCTACGCCTTCATACGTGCACTTCATACGTACAAATTGAAGTATAGCCAGGTTAAACCACAGTCTTTCAACCACTCTTGTCACACTTGTAGTTAGCTGTAAAACCAGCGAATCTCTTAAGTAAACAATTGTGCACAACCTGGATCCACCTTTTTTTTCTAACTGAGCGCGCGATAATCAGCAGTTCACTTTTATAGCCGTCACATCCTTGACACAGATGTATTGTTTTTCCCACCAGGATGAATCTTTTGCTATTCACAAATAAAAAAAATACATCAATCATAGTCGTGCTTACATTTTTGCCAATTTGTCTGATAGCAGCATTACTCGTTCTGCAGCAAATGAACACTCGCGACCACCAGTTATCCGTAAAACCACCGAGTCAGTTTTCAAAGATCACTCTTGAATCCGTTGAAAGCACACTTGGCCTGCAAATTCGGTTTCCGTACAACACACTTAAACAGGTTGTGGAAAAGGCGACTGCCGATCCACAAACAGGGGAAGGAAAAAAACAAACTTGTAAAAGGCTCGTGGGGTTAAGAGCCTGCGCAACGCTTCTGTGGCAATACCAACTAGAACGCAGTGGGGAAGTTAAAATCACCCGGGGTAACAATACTCTCCAACTGCAACTGCCTCTATCGCTGGAAGGGGCGGTCACTGTAGATGGCCGTGGCGGCAAATTGCTGGGCCTGCGTAACAAAGAGATTCAAGGTCAACTGGAACTGATCGCTGACATAAAAATTTCCGTGGCAGAGAATTGGTGCCCGGTACTCAAAGCAGAATTGAATTATTCCTGGCTAAGTGACCCTAAGATTAAGCTGGTGGGTAAATTGAAAATCAATCTCAGGAAGTCTGCCGATAAAGCACTGTTGCGAAAGTTACAGAAAATTGAACAAAAATTTGCTGATCTTATTGACTGCAGCGAATTTCGAACTCGCATCACAAAACAGTGGAAGGTTCATTACCTGCCAATAAAAATTTCAGGTCTGGAACAATCCTATCTTGAATTAACACCACAATCAGTTGCGGTTTCCAACGCAACACCGATGGAAGATCACCTAAGCACTGCCTTTGAAATTATCGCACACTCCAAAGTAACCCAGGCGCGGGCTCAGCATGAGCCATTAACGTTGCCCAAATTGATGCACCATGTGGTGACACCGGGCACGGTTGAATTTAGCCTGCTATTTAACCTGACATACGATCAAATGCGCGGACTGGTCTCAGAGAAACTACTGGATTCAAGCGCACCACCCATCCATAAACAATTCACTATTACCTCGTTTGATCTATATCCTTCCAACGATAGATTAATTTTTGATCTGGGATTCCAGGCTAATGGGTACGGCAGGTTCTTTCAATCCAGTGGCAATCTGTTTCTGAGCGCAAAGCCGGTCGCCGATCCGGAGTCCAAAGAATTGCGATTCGAAGATTTACAATTCACGCGTATCATCGACAACGATCTATGGTCTGTTTTTTCAACGGTATTACATAACAGAATTCTGGAAAAGCTGAGAAAATCTGCCGTGATCGATCTCAGTCCGCAACTGGTTAAGCTTGAACAATCACTCGCTCGCACATTGAGTAACCCAAAAAAAACCGCCGGACTGATCGTGCATGCTTCACCACCCAAAGTTAACCTCGTAGCGGTGAACCCACAGGCCAGCTCACTGGCCGCTATTCTTCACGTTTCCACCAGGCTGGAGGCCGAAGTGCCGCCAGCTATGCTATTCAATCGATAGCATCAACAGTTGATCTCAGGCCGCAAAATGCCGTTTTCAACGGAACCAACTTCCCCCGCCCGACAAACCTATCTGATAAAATGACTGGATGGATGTTTCCCACATACTTGATTCGCTCAACAACGAACAGCGCGCTGCAGTTACTGCTGAACCTGGCCCCTTACTCATACAAGCAGGAGCCGGCAGCGGTAAAACGCGCGTGCTTACACACCGCATTGCCTGGCTAAATCAGGTTGAAGGAGTCTCCCCTTTGGGGATACTCGCGGTTACTTTCACCAATAAAGCGGCTGGCGAAATGCGCTCTCGAGTCGAGGAGCTCCTGAAACATTCAATTGGCCCGATGTGGGTGGGCACATTCCATGGCTTGTCACACCGCTTTCTGCGCATGCACTGGAAAGAGGCCGGGTTACCTCAAACCTTTCAAATTCTCGATTCAGAAGATCAGCGCCGCATGGTGCAACGATCTATTCGGGGTCTCGGTCTGGACGAAGCACAGTGGCCACCCAGAACCGCCATGTGGTACATCAACACGAAAAAAGATGACGGCCTGAGAGCACAATATATCCGCGATGACGGGGATCCAACTGAACAACAAATGATCCGCATCTACGACGCCTACCAAACCGCCTGCGAACTGGCTGGAGCGGTCGATTTTGCCGAACTCCTGTTAAGAGCCTTGGAAACTCTGCGCGACAATGATGAAATTCTGCAACACTACCAAAATCGCTTCCAGCACGTACTGGTCGATGAGTTTCAGGACACCAATTCGATTCAATATGCCTGGCTGCGCTTAATTGCCGGTACTGCTGATGGCAATGCAGGTAACATTTTTGCCGTCGGTGATGATGATCAATCAATCTACGGCTGGCGCGGCGCACGGGTTGAAAATATTCTCAATTTCAGTCAAGACTTCCCGGGCACAACCGTCATTCGACTGGAACAAAATTATCGCTCTACTTCGACAATACTCAACGCCGCCAATTCACTCATCGAGAACAACAGCGACAGACTCGGTAAAAATCTCTGGACCGATATAGGCGACGGTGAACCCATCACTTTCTACAGTGCTTATAACGAAGGCGATGAAGCGCGTTTCATTGTGGAACGTATCACCGATCATATACATGGCGGCGGTAGTCGTTCAGACGCCGCTATTCTGTATCGATCAAATGCACAATCGCGAGTTATCGAGGAAGAACTGGTGCGCAATGGAATGCCGTATCGGGTATACGGTGGCCTGCGCTTTTTCGAACGTATGGAAATAAAAGATACTCTCGCCTATATGCGACTACTGAGCCTCACAGACGATGATGTTTCGTTTGAACGTGTGGTTAATCAACCAACCCGAGGAATTGGCGATAAAACCATCTCGCAAATTCGCGACGTTGCCCGTGAGGCAGGAGTATCACTCTGGCAAGCCTGTGCAGAGATCCTGAGTGCCAATGCGCTGAAAGGCCGGGCTGCAACAGCAGTCGGTGGCTTCATGAAGCTCATTATAAAACTTCGCGCCGATACAGCAGATATGGCTTTGGAAGACATGGTAGAACATGTCATTAATCATAGCGGCCTGCTTGAACACTACAAAAAAGATCGCACCGATAAGGGTGAAGCTCGAGTGGAAAACCTGCAGGAACTCATTGGCGCAGCCGGTATGCCGATAGAGATTCCTGAAGATATGCCAGAGATGTCTCCACTTGATGCTTTTCTGGCAAACGCTGCACTTGAGGCCGGTGAAAATCAAGGTGATGAGTGGGAAGAGTGCGTGCAACTAATGACAATGCACTCTGCCAAAGGCCTCGAGTTTCCGCTGGTATTTATTACCGGTCTGGAACAAGGCTTATTTCCCAGCCAACGCTCTGTAGAAGAAGGCGGCATCGAAGAAGAACGACGCCTGTGTTATGTGGCCATTACCCGTGCGGAACAAAAACTCTACCTGAGCATGGCTGAGCACCGCAGACTGTACGGTCGTGATCATTTCAATACAGCATCACGGTTTATCTCTGAAATTCCTACCGAGTACATCCAAGAGATCAGACCGCGACTCAATACCACCAAACCAGTCACTCAACCACCGGCTCGAAAACATATTCGCGAAGACAACACTACCGGTTTAAACATCGGTCAACGGGTAAAACACGGCAAGTTTGGTGAAGGTGTGGTCACTGACTATGAAGGGCACGGCGCGCACGCCAGAGTTTATATCAACTTCGAAGATGTTGGAGCGAAGTGGCTGGTCATGGCCTACGCAAACCTGGAAGTACTGAATACCGCGTAGCCCCGCGGTATCTTTCATCTATATAAGTTTCTAATTACTGCTGTCCAAATATTTTTGGCAATACAAAGCCGTCCGGTAAGTATTATAAACAGACAAAAAACGCAAAGCGTTTGCTCTTGATCTACCCGCCTTTAATCAGTGCATGCCGCAGGCACCCGAAGGGCTGAATTGTCGCAGAAAGACTTTTTGCTTCCGTTTTTGGTCTTCAAAAATGAAGGCCTCCGGCAGGGATGTCATGTCAGCTACGCGACAGCGCACCGTACGCCGGGACGGGTTCTCCTAAAGAAGATCACGCAGCGAATAATACAGCATGCCAAGTTTCATCAATGGTGAACGAAAAGCAACACCTCCGGGAAACCGTTGATGTTTAATTTTTGCCATCACATCAAATCGAGATAAAGTGCCGTCAATTGCCTCTGCCGCCAACTGTCCCGAGAGAGTTGCCATTCCAACACCATGACCCGAATATCCGGATGCTGTAATTACATTGGGGGTGATAGAGCGCAGATGAGGCATACGGTTCATGGTGATCGCCAGGGTACCGCCCCAGCCATATTCCACAGTGGTGTTTTGCAACTGCGGATAAATTTTTAGCATTGCTAATCTGACAAAGGCTTTTATATCGTCTGGAAATCGGTAGCCATAACTTTCCCGCCCACCGAACAATAAGCGCCGGTCACTGGATTTTCGATAGTAGTTAACCACAAACCTGGAATCCGCCACCGCCATATTATTACGGATAATTTGTTCTGCCGTATCTTCAGGCAGCGGACTGGTGGCAAGAATATAATTATTTATTGGCATTACCCGCGCAGCAATCTCGGATTGAAGATTGCCCAGATAACCATTGCATGCAAGCAACAGGTACTTTGCGCTAATTTCACCATTGGAAGTGATTATCCTGACAGGCGTACTTTCAGTATTGGTTTCCAGCACCTGAGTGGATTCATAAATTTTCGCCCCGCGACTAGTCGCCGCATCAGCCAGGCCAAGAGCATATTTCAACGGATGCAAATGACCCGCCCCGGTATCTATCGAAGCCGAATGATAAGCCTGAGTACCAAGCAGGTTTTGCAGATCAGCACCCTCCAGATAATCAATAGAAGAGTAATCATATTGACTCTGCAACTTTTGAACATAAGCTTTGGTTGATGCGCTGAAGCGAACTTTGTGATCCGCATGGATAATACCGGGCTGATAGTCACACGCAATACCGTGTTGTTTTATCAGATGACGAACGAGTGCCTTCGATTGCTCCGCCAGTGACCATAATGCCCGAGCCTCTGTGTTGCCGTAACGCTGCTCAAGGGTTTCCTGATCTACTCTTTGACCACTACCCAGTTGCCCGCCATTTCTTCCCGATGCTCCCCAACCCACGCGATGCGCATCTACGACAACTACATCGTAGCCAAGCTCTGCCAGGTGCAGCGCGGCAGACAAGCCGGTGAACCCGGCTCCGATGATACAAATGTCGCAGTTTACAGAACCTGATAGACTTTCGCGCAACGGGCCAGGACTGGCTGAAGCGGCATACCAGGATGCAGCATGCCGGGCGCGTGTGTCGTTGCTATACAGCAGATCGGCACGCGCCATGGACACTCCGTTGAATGGTATTCAAAAACCAGTGACAGGAACAGATCTCTAAATATCAAGCACGACTTCAAACACCACCAGATCTGTCACTTCGGAGCTGGCAATTTCAAACTCGAGCGTCCACTTTCCGAGCATGTTAAAATTTATGCCCTCCAGTTGATACTGTCCGTCACCCAGGTGCTCAGTAACCTGCGGCTGAGTCGGTAACCCATGCCCGTGTGCCGCCATGCCTCCGCCAACTGTGATTCGCGCCGGTACCACACTCTCACCAGTAGACTTATCAGTGATTATTAAATTCCAGTTGTGAAATTCATTGATAGAAGGTGCAGATTTTCCTGAATCGAGTGTGACCAAAAACGCCCCGGCCTGGGATTCCTGACTTTCCTTAAACCACGGTTGCTCTCCCGCGATTGACAACATCGAAGTTGCAAAAAAAACAAACGCGACCAAAGACAGTACGACATGCTTTGTCAACGAAAAAAGAGGCTGTGAAGGTTGAGTCATTGCTAATTCCCGATAAATAAAATTCCTACTAACTACAATACACATTTGTATCAAGTCTGCAAAAGGTTTTTATTCTGTAAATTACTGATATCTGCCAAAATCATAACCAGAGCAGGCTGTGATTCCGGGAAGCAGGCCCGATTTTAGAATCAGGCCTGCTTGTTTTAATCAGGCGAGTTCAGTGATCCTGTAAACTTCCGCTGCCTGCCAGCCTTTTTCGCTGCGAGTTTGTATAAATTCCACTTCTTCGCCCTCATTAAGCGATTTATACCCTTCACTCTGAATTGCACGATAGTGCACAAATACGTCTTCTTCGGCCTCGTTCAGGATAAACCCGTACCCCTTGGCATTATCGAACCATTTAACCGTTCCTATCGATTTTTCCAACTTCTTTACCTATTAAAAAGTTATAAAACTGTTGTTCCATACAACGATATGTACCACTCCATCCGCAAACTTCATTGCTTCCATAGCAGTTTACAGAATTTAACATAAGTGACTTGTACAGGGCTACCAAAGGACGACCATTGCACCCCGAAAACCCGACTGCTCCATCAAAATCATCATGATTGCGGCAACTCCAGCAACAGTTGCAACATCAAGCGATGCCTGCGGTCAACGAGCACAGGTGTTCTCCGGCCCGCCCGGGTAGCCAGCTTCATAGGATGCAACACAAAAAACAAGAAATACAAGCGAGGGAAATCAACGGCCACCCAGATTCGTTGTCTCTCCGATGACCCAACGATCACAATTCAACTTCCGGATGGCTATGGCACTAAACTTTCGTGCTCTGAAACTCTCGAAGACTTAAAGCACCGGGCCCCCTCAGCGTCAACGTGCAAAATTGCATTTTCAGTCGGAGCCCCTAGATTGAGTGGTTATTTCGTATAAGACCACCTTGACCAATTACTCCGGTTCATAACAGGATGTCACCGCTGACAATCACAAAGCGAAAAATAATGAATAATAAACTCACCGCAATGCTATTTTCCCTGCTGACATCAACTGCGACTGTTCCCTCGCAGGCACTGGCACAACAGGGTATTTGTGTCGCGCCTCAACGTCCGGTTTGTCCTCTGGTGGTTTCTGCTGTGCCGCAGCATGAATTTACTTTTTCGCGATTAATCTTCGCCGACAACCCGATTGCGGTCCATGAGCTGGGCGACTATGTGGGATTTCCTCATTGGCAGGCAGACTGCTCTGACTCCGACCCGCACTTTATTTCTGCCATTAAACGCATGACAAGAATTGATACCAACAACGAATCCCAAAGTATCTCGCTCATGGATACGGCATTGTATGACTACCCGGCGCTCTATATGGTGGAGGCCGGATTTGCATCATTTACCGAATTCGAGGCCATTCGACTACAGGAATATCTGCTTCGCGGCGGCTTTCTTTTGGTCGACGATTTTCATGGTGGTTACCAGTGGGACAAATTCATGGAGTGGATGGGACAAATTTTTCCCGACCGGGAAGTCATTGAGCTGCCCAAAAGCCATGAAGTTTTCCATGTGCACTTTGATATCGAGAACTTTGTGCAAATCCCGGGGCTACGGGCCCTGTGCCTGAACAACGGGGCTACCTGGGAACGACCGATGACAAAAACCGGTGGTGTGATCGAAAGTAATTTATCGCGACAGGAACCCGCCTGGCGCGCCATTCTGGATGATGACGGTCGCGTGATGGTCATGATCAACTGGAATGTTGATCTGGGTGACGCCTGGGAACATGCAGATATGGAAGAATACGCTTCCGAGTACACCTCGACCGCTTACCGTCTGGGCGTGAACTATATGATTTACAGCATGACTCACTAGGTTTCGGATTCAGCATCGGCCGAATTGTCGGCATCTCCTTTCGCTGCTCTTTTTTCCATCAACAGCTGTCGGGCCTCATCACCCATATGCGGTTCCCCGCGGGAGCGCGATAAACGCATTTGTTTTTCGCGCTCAAGAAAGCGAGTTTTCTGTTCTTCACTGGTTTGCTGATAACAGTGAGGACAACTGGCCCCGACAACATAGTTTTCACTCTGTTTATCCTGTTCAGTAATCGGTCGACGACAGGCATGACATTGATCATAGCTGCCCTTTTCAAGTGCATGATTGACGGTGACCCGTTCATCAAATACAAAACACTCACCCTGCCATAGCGATTGGTCTTCCGGCACTTCTTCCAGGTATTTAAGAATGCCGCCTTTTAAATGATAGACTTCTTCAAAGCCTTGCTCACGTAAATAGGCCGTGGATTTTTCGCATCGAATCCCGCCAGTGCAAAACATAGCAATCTTCTTTTTTTTATCCGCTGCATGCTCACCCAGTAGCTTGCTCTGTACATAGTCCGGAAACTGCCGAAAGCTCTTTGTATTCGGGTTGATCGCTCCCCTGAAACTCCCCACTTCGCATTCATAGTCATTTCTGGTATCAATAACCAGCACACCGGGGTTACTGATAAGCGCATTCCATTCAACGGGTTCAATATAGGTACCGGCGGATAGTCGGGGATCAATTCCCTCAACCCCCATGGTCACTATTTCTTTCTTTAATTTGACTCGCGAGCGCTTAAAAGGCGCTGAATCAGTGATAGATTCCTTGCACTCCAGATTGTGAAAATCAGGCATCGCGCGCAACCAGTCCAACAAATTATCAACCCCTGCCCGACTTCCGGAAACCGTACCGTTGATACCTTCACTGGCAAGCAACAATGTGCCACGCACTTGCTGCTGAAGCATCAGCGATAACAAGGGTTCACGTAATTGCTCATGATTAGTGAGGCGAACAAATTGGTATAAGGCACAAACAATGATGGGTTCCACTCGGGATACTCCTGCTGTCCGGAACGTAAATCCGGTGCAATTAGTTAAACCACTTTGACACTGCTATTGTATAAACTGTCAGCATCAACACAACACCTTTATAAAAAAGACTGATCTCCCAATGCAAAGTGAAGAACTACTCGCAAAACTGGTGAGTTACCCAACCATCAGCAGTGACAGTAACCTTGAGCTGATCAATTTTATTGCTACCTACCTGAAAAATCTCGGGATAGACAGCCAGCTCGTGCACAACGAGGAAAAATCCAAAGCCAACCTTTACGCGGTGGTTGGCCCCCAGAACAAACCCGGCATCATGCTGTCCGGCCACACGGATGTAGTACCGGTGTCTGGACAAAGCTGGTCTGCTGATCCATTTGTCCTGCGAAAAGACCATGAAAAACTCTACGCCAGAGGCAGCGCTGATATGAAAGGCTTCATCGCTTGTGTTCTGTCGGTACTTGGCAAACTAAATCCGCAAGAACTGGTCACACCGATCCATCTGGCCTTCAGCTACGATGAAGAGGTGGGTTGCATTGGTGTCAGGCGCCTGCTGGATATGTTGCAAGGTGCTTCGGTTAAACCGAAGTACTGTATTGTCGGTGAACCCACTCTTATGCAACCTGTCATTGCACATAAGGGAAAAACGGCAGTACGGGTAAGCTGTACAGGTTCAGAATGTCATTCAAGCCTGGCTCCGCAGGGTTTAAACGCAATCTACCTTGCGAGCGATATGATCAATGCTATTCGAGCACTTCAACAATCACTGATCAACGACGGTCATCACGACCATGACTATGATATCAGCCACACCACGCTACATGTCGGAGTGATTGACGGAGGCACTGCTTTAAATATAGTTCCAAACCGCTGTGAATTTATTTTCGAAATCCGCAACCTGCCTGAAGACTCGCCCGAAGCACTAATTGTCGAACTACGTGAAAAAGCAAAATTGATAGTTGCATCCCATAGCAATCAGTTTCCCGAAGCCAGCATAGAACTGGATATCTACAACACCTATCCGGCGCTCAGCACCCCGACAGACAGTGACATTGTTCAGCTTGTCAAAGAACTGACCGGTGCTAACCGAACCGGTAAAATTGCCTTTGGCACAGAAGGCGGTTTATTTACCGAACAACTACAAATTCAGACAATCGTGATGGGCCCGGGCAGTATAGAGCAGGCACACAAACCCGACGAATTTATCACACAAAGCGAGTTGCGAAAATGCGATGAGTTTCTGCTTAAACTGGTCCAGGCGTTGAGTGAGTAATCTGTCTGCCCGACCCTGCAAAAGCCAACAGACGAATTCACGACATCAGCTTCGAATCAAACGGGCATCGGGTTAGATTTTCTACACCCGTGTCTGTAATGAGCACCTGATCTTCAAGTTTAATTCCATCGTTTCCACCTACTTCACCTATGTAGACCTCCACACACAACATCATCCCCGCTTCAAGTACACCGTTGTAACCACGTTCCTGCCAGTCAATCGGATATTTAATCGACGGCCACTCATCACATAATCCAACACCGTGATACTTCGATCCATAGCGTTGTGGGATAAATGGCTCCGGGAGATGATGACCGGTTTCACAGAGCTCCTGAAAACTGACACCCGGTTTTAAAACACGGGTATTTTCAGTGATGTGCTCATGGGCCAACTGATGCAACCGGCGTTGCTCTGGTGAAGGGTCACCATCTCCGATAAACCAGGTGCGCGAAATATCTGCACACATACCGTAGCAACCTATTAAATCGGTATCAAAAGCAAGTAGCTCATTATTTCTTATTACTCTGGGGCCACACTCCTGAAACCAGGGATTGGTGCGCGGACCACTGGACAAAATACGGGTTTCAATCCACTCACCGCCACGACGAATGTTCTCTTTATGAAGTTCAGCCCAGACATCATTTTCAGTAAGTCCTGGCTCGGTTCTTTCACGCATGGCAGCCACTGACTGTTCGCAGGCATGCATAGCGCATCGCATCGCCCTGATCTCTTCATCCCCTTTCACAGCACGGGTACGTTCAGTGACTTCCTCACCATCACAAACAACAATACCCAGGCCCTGTAATGCGTGCAGACCGGCGACCTGAATCTTATCTACCGCCAGGCGACGATTATCCCCACAATGTTCCCGCATCAAATCGTCGACAACACGGGCAAACGCCAGCGCTTTTTCTTCTGTGCGATCACCCGTGGCAAAATAGAAAAATGATCCACCGCCGCGTACCTCTTTCACCAGAGGATTAAAATCAGACATATAGGGCAGCGCACCGTATTCCCAAATTACCATATGCCCGTCGGCTAGCAGCAAACAGGCTCGGCAGGGGTTATGTGCGCACCATAGTTGCATATTGGTCGTGTCAGTTGCGTAGCGCACATTTAGCGGGTCATACATCAACAAACCTGCAAGGTCTCTCTCGACGATCGCGTTTGTGAGCTTTTGCCACCTGAACTCTCGCATCGCTGGAATATCCGGCACCTCCAGCCCCGCCTTCTGCCATTCTTCGAAAGCCAGCGGGGTGGGGCCTATTTCAACACGATCATTATCGTCAGGTGTATTGTCAGGACGAACCCCTCCGGGGACAATTTTCGAGCTATAGTGCTGCATCACGTCTCTCTGTACCTTTTCAGCAACATCATTAAGCTAACTCTGACCTATTGCAAGTTCGCAAAACAATAAGCCCGCGTGCAACAGAACCTACGCTACTGCGAAAGCATCCTGACCGGGTGCTTTTATCGATCATTTTCGTGACATTAGAATAGCTATGCGCTTAAATGATCCTACCATCATTTAACAGGGCCAGGGTCCTCGCCATGGCACATTCTCACTACACAGACTTCTACCATGCAAACTCTCGCCAGATAGGTTTTAACACTGTATTTTCAACGACCATCCGCACCAACACGCATAACAAAGGCCATACATGTCTGCGAATCTACCTAATCAACTGGATGTCGAATTTGTCCGACGCTGTTTTCCTACCTTTGAAGAACCATTGGCTGCGCGAACCGCCTTCTTTGAAAACGCCGGCGGCAGCTATGTGGCAGGAGCAGTACTCGATAGACTAATACATTTTTATCGAGTCAATAAAGTGCAGCCCTACGGCGCCAGCGACATATTACGTCAGGCAGGGGATCAAATGGATGCCGGTCGGCAAACTATGGCGGATCTTCTCGGTGTTGAAAGCAATACACTGACCCTCGGTGCATCCACAACACAAAACTTCAACACACTGGCCCACGCCTGTGAAAAAATGCTTAACAAAACCGCGCAGGTGATTGTTACGGAACAAGATCACGAAGCCAATATAGGGGCCTGGGAAAGACTATGTCAACGCACCGGAGCCACACTGAAAGTGTGGCCGGTTAACCCGGTCAGCGGTGAACTGGAAATCGACACATTTAAAGCACTGCTGTGCCCGGCCACAAAACTGGTTTGTTTAACACACAGCTCCAATATCATCGGTACAATAAATCCGGTAGAAGAGGTAATCGCTGTCGCCCGCCCCAATGGCACCCGGGTAATCGTTGACGGTGTCTCTTTCGCACCTCATCGATGGCCAAATATTCCGGAGCTCGCCCCGGACGCGTACTGTTTCAGTACCTATAAAACTTATGCCACTCATTTGGGCGTGATGTATACCAGCAGCGAATTTGCAGAGTCGCTTGACCCCCAATGCCACTATTTTAATAGAGAATATAAACAGAAACGGCTGGACACTGCCGGCCCCGACCATGCATCAATTGCAGCACTGGCCGGACTAGGGGACTATTTTGATCAAAGCTATAAACATCACTTCGGCAACACGGATGGCAGTCTGCATGAGAAAGCACAAAAAATATCATCACTGATGCATCTGCATGAATCAGAACTTTGCGCACAATTACTTGAGGGGTTACAGTCATTACCCATCAAAATACTCGGCCGTAGTACGACTGAAGGTCGCGAAGCCAATGTTGCTCTAACATCGAGCAAACATAGTTCCCGGGCCTTGTCACAAGCACTTGCTAAAAACGATATAGCAGCTGGTCATGGTCACTTCTATGCACTGCGATTGCTCGAGAAAACAGGTATCACCGATACCGAAGATGGTGTTCTTAGAATAAGTTTCAGTCACTATAACCACAGCGATGATGTCGCACGTGTAGTTTCGACCTTGAGTTCAATTCACTAATTTCGGCTCTCTGGCTTTACTATATTTTCAACATCTTTCAACTGAACGAACAATAAACAGGTACGGGAATCCATTGGTTGAATTAAACACCACAACCGCAGCACTAATAAAGCCGAACTGGAGTGACAGAGTACCTTCACCAGCTTATGATTCACTGACACCGGAACAAAGACGTGAAACAAGACTGGCCAATCCATGGTCATTTCTTAACGTGACGCTCTCTCCCGAGGACCTCAGCGTAAACCGACAGGATATTAATCCCCGCCAGATCAGTCACACAGAGCTGATTACACTGGCGCGTGAGTCTCTTGACCGAATACTGGCAGCCAGCGCTTTTTCTGAAACGCAGCCCTGTTTCTATCTATACCAGTTAAAGCGCGATCAACATACACAAACCGCACTCATCGCAGAACTATCAGCTGATTCCTATGCAAGCGGACAACTTAAGATTCATGAACAAATAAAACCAGAACGTGCAGAACTCCTGGCACAACACATTAAAGAGTTAGGGGTAATTTCCAGTCCGATTGCAACTACTTACCGCAACAATACCCATATAACCGAACTAATTGATAACTGCCTGACGGGTGAAGCTATTCTCACCTTACCAACACTATTAAATGTAGAGCAGTCGATCTGGAAAATCTCTGATCCATTATTAATCAACCGGCTTAAAGACGCTTTCGACGCTCATCCTCTATACATCATCGATGGACATCATCGTGCGGCCGCCACGTTTTCGGCCAACCAAAAACTCGACAAAAACAGCGCGGCTATTCCACTATTTTGTGCTTTATTTCCGCACGACCAGCTACAGTTACTCGGGTTTAATCGCTGGATTAAACCAGAGATTCCGCTAAATATAGAGCTTCTACTCAAGCACCCACAATGCGAAGTTATCGACAGCTTCGAATCACCGGCACCGAGCATCGTGACTATCTACACAAACAGCACCTGGTTAAAACTCAAGCTTCAGCCACCCCGGGGTAAAGACCCCGCTGAAAGCACAGATGCCGCACTACTACAAACCGAAATACTATCCCCTGTGCTTGGCATATTAAACGCCGACGATCCGGCTATCATCAATATTCCAGGAAATCACCCGGTTGAAGAACTCTGCGAAGCAGTGGATCAATCAGGCGGTATTGCTATCTTTGTTGCACCCATCGGCATCGAACTGTTCCTTGAAATCGCCAATTCAAATGCTGTGCTACCGCCTAAATCCACCTACTTCACACCGAAGGTACAGTCTGGAATTTTCCTTCGTTCCATGTAGGGATAAAGTGAAAAATCAGCAGTCCTTTTCCACAAGGGTTTCAAAAAATGTTGCCTGTACTCAATATCTCAGACTACCTGGCCAACCCCTCCGGAACGGAGGGTAAAAAATTCATATCATTATTGAGAAGCACCTGCCATGGCCCGGGCTTTTTTTACCTGGTCGGGCACGGAATCAACCAAGAAACCAATCAGGCGGTGCTCAATATCGCCAACCAGTTCTTTGACTTGCCACTGGCAGAACGCGAAGCACTGGCGATTGGTCAATCTGCTCATTTTCGTGGTTATACCCTTCTGAAACACGAAATCACCGGGGGTCGTGCCGACTGGCGCGACCAGATTGATATCGGCCCAGAAGAACCCGCACTGCCAATTGATAAAAAAAGTCCGGCGTGGCACAGGCTGCGAGGACCCAATCAATGGCCTGCCAGCCTGCCGGCAATGTCTTCCGTAATCAATCGCTGGATGACTGAAGTTCATCCAATTGGTATGTCATTGATACAGGCACTGGCACAAGGCCTTGGGCAACCATCAGACTATTTTAATGCTCGAATGTCACCGAACCCCTATACCCGTGTAAAAGTAATCCGATATCCGGCACAACCGGAAGAAGAAAAAAGCGGTCAGGGACTGGGTTTGCGCCACGACTCAGGGGTCATGACGTTTATTTTGCAGGATCAAGTGCCAGGGCTACAGGTAATGAGCCAGGGAAAACTGGTTGATGTCGAACCGATGCCTGGTGCATTTGTGGTCAACCTTGGCGAAATGATGCAGTCTGCAACTAACGGTTATTTACGCGCTACCAAACATCAGGTGGTCAGTCCGCCAGCAGGAAAACAACGAATATCAATTGCCTACTTCATGAACCCCAGACTTGATGCTCGCTTCGAACCTGTTACTTTACCTCCGTCACTGGCGCAGGATGCACCTGGTGGCCAAAACAGTGATCCCAACGATCCGGTTTTTGCTACTTTCGGCGCTAATACCCTGAAGATTCGTATGCGCGCACATCCTGATGTCACCGCTAGATTTTATTCTGACATCAGCATAGATGATTTGCAGAACCCATGACAAAGAGCTTTATCTCTTTCTACGGGATAGATACCTGTGGCAACAATCAGACTCCAATACTTTGTT
>CAZNOB010000061.1:0-26480 GCA_964574535.1 uncultured Granulosicoccaceae bacterium
CCTGGATGCAAAATTCCATTTAGCGCCTTTGTACTCTACCGTGAATGTTTTAACAAGAAAGCGCTGACTTCAATGCAGTCATGATTGTGCTCTCAAATCCGAATCATTTTTTACGGCACTGGAGTTGCGTCGCTCTGGAAAACGCGCCAGAAACATTCCTGCTAACATGGCTACAACGAATATAGAAACAGACTTTGGAGATGCAGAAAATGCAGCAAAAGCCGGCCCGGGGCAGAGTCCTACCAGGCCCCAGCCTATACCAAACATAGCGGGCCCAACAAAAAGCCGAGTGTCCAGATCTGTCCTGGATGGTCGTGAAAATGTAGAGGTAAATAATGGTTTTTGCTTATCCAACAGTAGTCTATACCCGATGCTTGTAACCAGCACAGCACCACCCATCACGAATGCCAGAGAGGCATCCCACTGACCAAATACATCAAGGAAGCCAATCACCTTTGCGGGGTTAATCATGCCTGAAACGATTAGACCGCCGCTAAAAAGCAGGCCGATTGCAAATACAGTTATATACATCATATTAAGCGCCCAGCACGTGATGCGTGATGAAGACAGTGACAATTGCGGATAACATAAATACGCCGGTTGCAACGATGGAGCGCACCGAAAATCTGGATAACCCACAGACACCATGGCCTGAAGTACAGCCATTGCCGGTCACTGTACCGAACCCGACAAGCAAGCCACCAACAATCAGTACTGCCACGCTGCCTGTGATTTCTACAGCAGGCCGGGCGCCGCTAATTGCATAACCAGCTATTGGAGCCGCCAGTACACCGGCAATAAAAACGATGCGCCAGTGCCAGTCATCAGCCACGGGAGGCAGAAGCTTACTGGCTATACCGCTAATGCCCATAATGCTGCCATGGGTAGCCATTAGCAGCACAGCCGCTGTGCCGATCATTAGCCCTCCTAAGAAGGCCATCGCAATTTCATGCATAGTTGCACTCTGTGGTTATTTGGAATCCTGACAATAGGTGGCATAAAGAAACGCCATCAGTTTCTTCACCTTTTTGTCGTTAATTGAATAAAATATTGTTTGTCCATCCCGGCGAGAGGCAATTAGCCCTTCGCGCCGGAGGAGTGCCAGTTGTTGTGACATGGCCGGAGGCTTCATTCCCACCAGCTCACATAGTTCACCCACACTTTGTTCTGCCTCGACCAGATGGCAAAGAATTAACAAGCGATTAGGAGCGGACAATAGTTTGAGTAGTTCGCTCACCTGTTCTGCTTGTTTTTGAAGCTTTTTAATTTGCATAATTCATTATATATGCAAATAATAAACAAAATAAAGAGTCCACATTCAAAATAAATGTGAACTCTGCCAGCAATCCTGCCAATTTGTGCTTTCAATCAACCGAGCTTAGTTCCTACACCCGCTCACGACTATAGCCGGGCACATTAGCGAGAATTCTAATGGCGACTATGGCGCGTTATAGCAGAAGCATGCATTCTGCTATTCAGGTGTATTGTTAACAAAGCGATCATATTCTTGACAAACCTTCAATTCACTGCAATATTTTGAGGCAACCGCTACTTATTAGAACAGTCGCTATAGATCCAATGAAAGCTATATCACTCTCCGCCAGGGCTTGCGCCTTCTTTGTCTGCCTGGCGCTAGTGTTTCTAAACACGGCGAGTGCTATCGGTATGGCGTCGGGTAATCATGCTGCGATGGGATCACATTCACATGCTACGCATACTATGCATGGCACTTCGTCAATGGATATGGCCTCTGTTGACAGTTCAGATCAGCACAAGATGTCTGCTACGGACGCAAACACAGCGTTGTCAGACTCCAACTGCATGGAACATGCATCCTGTGTTGCAGAGTGTGCAGTGTGCTGCACAGCCGGTGCAATTTTTGGCAGTCATATACCTGCGGCTATCTCACTTACAGCGACTTACGTAACACTGGTAAATCACACACCGAAGTCTGTTTTGATCTCGGATCTATACAAGCCCCCCATAAAACTTCACTAGCAAGCTAAAACGGTAACCCGCGCTTGTGTCGCGCTGTACCGTGTTTATTGTATCCGATTGTTACTTTTTACATAGCTCATACGAGTCATTGAGCAATCGGGTTTACTAATTTAATTGCTTTCGATCTATGTGGAGTTTAATCATGAGCGAATTGCTCAATGTCAATCGAGTATTGGTGCTCGTATTGATTACAGCGGCTGCACCTGTTTTGCCGGCCGAACCTCCAGCCGCTTACAGCTTTAGTGATGAAGCTCTTAAACAAGCTGGCTGGACTAGCAAACAGATAGCTGAACTAAGGGCCGAAGCGCCGGAAAAAGCACCTGGTGTTGTTCCGGATGTACATCCTGATTTTAGCTATTCCTCCGTTTTTAAAGACTACAAGCCTCACGATTATTTACCTGATCTGGATTGGTCAAGTGCCAATGAAAAGGTTGGAGAAATCGGAGGTTGGCGCAGCTATGCCCGACAAGTACTGGAGGCGCAAAGAGCAGAGCGTGCAAAAGAGGGAGATAAAAAATGATTGCAGTCTCCGTGATGTCATTTTTTCGCCTTTTGATTTTTAGTTTGGCGACGTTGACGCTATCAGCCTGTGTCCGCTTTGATCTTGATCAATCTTTATCAGAAGCGAATAGTGCCTCAGCTGAATTCATTCAAGGCGAATTGGTCTTGCAACAGACCGATCAACAAAAACAAGCGGCCAGTAAACGTGCTGAAGAAATACTGGCGCAGGTCCTGGATCAACCAGCGGCGATTGAGCTTGCGCTGGTAAATAGCCCTTCACTACAGCAGTTACTTGCAAACCATTGGGCTAATTCATCCTCTGTCGCACTTAGTGGCGGCATTCCCAACCCGGTGTTTGAGTTCTCCCGACTTACCTCTGACTCTGAACTGGAAATCGAGCGACTGCTTAGTATTGGTTTACTGGATCTTATACGGTACCCGATGTTGCGCGAGCGCGCGAAGTTCGGGCTTGAAAAAAACCAACTCAAATTGACATCAGATATTACAGAACTGGTTACGCAGATTCGCACTGCCTGGGTTTCTGCAGTTGTCGCAAAGCAGCAGGCAAGCTATGCCGAGCAAGTATTTTCAAGTGCGGAAGCCAGCGCCGAACTGGCCATACAAATGCAGGCAATCGGTAACTTCAATGCCATCAATCGAGCGCGCCAGCAAGCATTCTATGCCGATGCCGCAACCGGATTAGCGGCATCCCGACACAATGCACTGGCAAAGCGAGAGGCATTGGTGAGGCTGCTGGGTTTGAACAGACTACAAGCCAGAGCACTAAAATTGCCGGAGCGGCTGCCAGATTTACCAGACGAACCGATACCGGTGGGTACTGTGTCAAATGCTGCCATCGAAACCCGTCTTGATGTTGCGATGGCCGCAGCGGAGCTTAAATCGGCAACCAGACAACAAGGCATCGAGCTGGTAGCCAGCGTCACTGATATAGAGATCGCTGGCGTTAGAGATAGCGTCTGGGACGATGGCGATAGAGAAACAATTACAGGTTTTGAGCTGGAGGTGGAATTGCCCTTGTTTAGAAACTTTAATCAGATTAGAAACCGTTTAAACGCCTCTTCGCTTGCTGCAGGCAATGCACTTGAACAGGTGGTTCGATCTGCCAATTCACATTTGAGTGAATCCTATTCTGCTTATCGAACAAGCTATGACATCGCCAAACACTACCGCGATGAGATCGTGCCTTTACAGCAGCTTGTGTCCGAAGAGAACGTATTGAACTACAACGGCATGATTATCGGCGTTTTTGAACTGCTTGAAGATTCGCGTAAGCAAATTCAGACAGTGCAGGCATCTATAGACGCCACGGGACAGTTCTGGATGGCAGATGCTTCGTTGCGAGCTTCAATGACGGGCAAGCCCACGACTATGCAGGTAATGATGGCAGACTCGAGTGGTGGAGATGAGGAGGCGGGGCATTAACCATGAATATATATAGCGTTTACCAAAATTATGTTCACTTAGGTGGTGATTTGTATTCAGCGCTTACTGAACTAACGTACAACAATTATCTTTTTGATAGCATCCGGAGGATCTTGTGAACTCACGCAGACAATTTATAACTCGTGCGGGTATTGCGGCGGCGGCAGTCAGCTCGGTAAACAGCAGCGCACTTGCAGGTTTACCTGAAATCGTAAGTCAGGACTCACCAGAGACCATGCCGCCACTTGTGCCAACAACTGGTCGACCGTACCAGCCGGTGGTAACGCTTAATGGCTGGACGCTTCCCTGGCGTATGAACAACGGGGTGAAAGAGTTTCATCTTGTAGCAGAGCCTGTTGTGCGAGAAATGGCAGAAGACTTCTACGCCCACCTGTGGGGCTATAACGGCCAGTCACCCGGACCGACTATTGAAGTGGTCGAGGGAGACAAGGTACGAATCTTTGTGACCAACAGACTGCCGGAACACACCAGTGTACACTGGCACGGCCAACGTCTTCCGAATGGTATGGACGGCGTTACCGGATTAAATCAACCTGGTATCCCTGCGGGTAAGACATTCGTCTATGAGTTTACTGCACGTCGGCCCGGCACTTTTATGTACCACCCCCATGGCGATGAAATGACACAAATGGCGATGGGCATGATGGGCTCGTGGGTTACACATCCTCGCAAGTTTGTTGAAAGTGAAGCAGTTAATCGTGATTTTTGCTTTTTGCTTGCAGGCTATGACATAGACCCCGGCAGTGCTACCCCCAAGGTGATGACCATGCTCGACTTCAACCTGTGGGCCTGGAACAGCCGAATATTTCCGGGTGTTGATTCTTTAAACGTTCGCAAAAATGACAAGGTACGAGTACGCATTGGTAACTTAACGATGACCAATCATCCCATTCATTTACACGGTCATGAGTTCGAAGTGACGGGGACCGACGGTGGTCCGACTTCACCGGGTTCACGCTGGCCAGAAGTGACTACTGACATCGCCGTAGGTCAGATGCGACAGATCGAGTTTCTTGCAGATGAAGAAGGTGACTGGGCATTTCACTGCCACAAAGCCCATCACACCATGAATGCTATGGGTCATGACGTTGAAACATTAATTGGAGTTGATCACACCAACGTCGCTAAACAGATCACCGACCTAATACCTGACTACATGGTGATGAGCGAGCGTGGCATGGCAGATATGGCAGAGATGGAAATGCCACTCCCAGACAATACCGTACCCATGATGACCGGGGACGGCCCGTTTGGATCGGTTGAAATGGGAGGGATGTTCTCAATGGTCAAGGTGAGAAAAGATCAGCCACATGGTGACTACTCCGATCCCGGATGGTTTGAACACCCTGAAGGTACCGTTGCATTTGAGTATGAGGGTGATGATCTGCCCATCCCGACACGGCAGGAAAAAGTATCCGGCCAATCCATGCCACGAGCAAATAAACCGGATCGGGCTGCAGAGGTTTACATAGTCGGTGTAGAGCCGCGCGAATCCACAAATACGACACAGGAAAATTAAACATGAAAAATACTATTGCAGCGATAATTTTTGCTATCTCCACTTATGCAGCCAGTGCTTCGGTACATGCAGATGATTCCGCTACTCAAACAGGGACCCAGGCAGACAAAGAGCTTCCAGTCATTAGCGGTGAAGTCAGAAAGGTAAAACCAAAATCCGGAAAAATAACCATCAGGCACGAAGAGATACCTAATCTCGAAATGCCCCGTATGACGATGGTATTCAGAGTTGACGAAAATACCGATATCAGCCAGTTTGAAAAGGGTGATAATGTGAAATTCACCGTGATAGAGAAAGATGGAAAATTTATGATCGTCACTATTAACGATGACGAATAATCCGAGGATCAACGAACCTGATGTTCAAACGAATTAATGAGAAAACAGATATGAAACTAAAGGTAAAACTACTATCGTTTATCGTCACCGCTACAGTGTTGTACGCTGGCACTGGCCATCCTCATGGGGATAATAAGGATCACGACGAAGAGGCAGAGTACGATGCCGTCAGCAAGCCATTTGGGGAATACGAGCCCGGTCTCGAGCCGGTAAAAACCATTAACGTATCTATGGCAGACACCATGCGATTTACACCGTCAGAGATAACAGTAAAGGCCGGTGATGTCGTGCGCTTTGTCGTTGCCAACGATGGAGAAATACAACACGAATTTGTACTTGGTACCGCTGAGTCGTTATCAGAGCATGCTGAATTGATGCTTAAGTTTCCATCTATGGAACATGAAGAGCCTTACATGGCCCACGTGTCTCCCGGAAAGACAAAAGAAATTATCTGGAAATTTCCAGAAGCTGGAAACTATGAGTTCGGGTGCCTGTTGCCAGGGCATTTCGCAGCAGGTATGAAGGGTACAATTGCTGTTCTTTGAGTGCTTAATTATAGGTTGTCTGTGAGTACGTTGCCTGACAAGCAACGTGCTCTTGTTTGCAAGTCACGCATTGAGGGCCGGGCTCTCATTGCATTATCGATTGTGGCGATGTCTGCTTAAACCGTACGTTGTGCCAAATGATAAGTAATAAACTGGCGACAAAGGCCACCCAATGCAGCATTACCGATACGTGTAGTACACACACAGCAAGTGCCAGACGTAGCGCAATCTCCCAGGCGGCCAGGTGCTTTTGGTCAAAGGCGAGGGTGGCACTGGATACAAGATAAATCACCAACATTAGTCTGATTACTGCTGACAGAAATTCACCAATATCAAAACCGACGCCACTCTCTTCGACGATCAGTAAAACCGGGTAGTAGGCAAACGCAAATGGCACAATGAATTTAACCATGCCCAGACGCAGTGCGTACATCGCTGTTTTTAGAGGTGGTGCTTCTGCAATACTTGCCGCTGCATATGCAGCAATTGCTACCGGTGGAACAATTGATGATGCCACACCGTAGTAAAGGACAAACAAATGCGCTACCAAAACAGACAGTCCCAGATTCTGTAGCGATGGACCCATGATCAAAATAATGCTGAGGTAGGCCGGGACAGTCGGTATGCCCATGGCCAGAACCAAAGAGGCGAAAGCCGCAATCAACAGTACGCCGAACAACCCATCGCCTGCGAGATCGTTGATGACTTGTGCGAAGTCGTTCGGCAGACCGGTTGCACCCAGTACCGCGACGATGATGCCGACAACCCCGATAGCCATCATCAGTTCGCTAAAAGTTTTTCCACCGCGGCTGAGTGCCTCAAGGATTAACCACGGCTGCTTGCGAATGTCCGGGTTGAGAAAGCTCAACGGTATTAACGCAAACAGCGCAAACATGCCAGCCCCAGCCGCTGAAAAACCATTGACCAATGTAGCGACTACAAGAACAATTGGCACAAACACCATCACCATATTGAGATAGTCCTGCGAGGTCACTTCCATGCCCGGGTCCATATCGGGTACTGCTTCTATGCCCAGTCTTCTTGATTCGAATATCACCGCAACGAACAAGCTTGAGTAGTAAGCAAGGGCGGGTACGATCGCGGCAATAATGATCGTCAGATAAGAGATGCCAGTCATGTCCGACATCACCAGAGCGGCGGCACCCATGATCGGGGGCATAATCTGGCCGGCACTCGATGCAGTAGCTTCGATGCCGCCGGCGAATGCCGGAGTAAAGCCACGTTTTTTAATTATCGGAATGGTGATAACACCCGTGGCAACAACATTGGTGACTGACCCGCCTGTGACTGTACCGAACAATCCCGATGCTGCAATGGCAGCGTGCGCTGGCCCGCCACGAAAATTACGCGTGAGTCCGAATGCAATTTTTATTAATGATTCACCGCCACCGGTTTGCTGCAGGGTGACACCCAAAAGTACAAACGGCAGTACGGTAAATATTAAAATGCCCATCAGATTGCCCAACACGCCGTCATTCAAGTTGAACCACAGGTCTTCAGAGGAGTCGATGAACTCGACGGGTGCGGTTTGAAATATCCAGGGCCAGTGCTCGCCGGTAAAAAAATAGATGAGGACAATAATCCCGCAAATAGAAAGAGGTGCACCCCAAACGCGCCAGCATAGAATCAGGAAAATCATACAACCGGTAAGGGCGATTATCGGGTGGCTGATGTCGAGGATGAACAAGCCGTTGAACAACTGCAATGCGACGGAATGGTATTCCCAGAAGACCCAAAAAGCGGCAAACCATATGGCGACATCAACAAGCCATGCTTTTGCTTTTAGCCTGGGAAACTTAGCGACAAGAACATCTGAAACCGGGTTGTGGATTAGAACAATGGTGACAGCCAGAAAAACTATCAGAGGCCGGATGTATTCACTCCTGAATGGCCCGATGCTCGGTATGCCCCAGAAACTCGGCGCTGAATTAGCAATGCCGGTCAGGGCAATGCCTAGTGCGAGAAGTGTGGCCAACCATCCCAGATACTTGCGGATATTTGAGTTTGCGTGGGTGGTGTTATCTGACGGTGCAGACATTCTGTTACCTAATCAATGTATCACAAGGCAGCCCGCCGTCGCGGGCTGCCGTTTGCTTGAGTATGTCTGCCCTGGTCGCTATTAATTGCAGGCTTAACGCGGCTTTAAGTTCTCGGGTATTTCGATACCTGCTTCTGTGTAGTAGCGTGCGGCGCCGGGATGTAGTGGAACGTTAGCGCCTATGAAAGGTCGATCAGAATCAATACTTTGCAGCGTCACTGCGGTTTGCTTCATCTCGTCAAGATTTTCCCAAATGGCCTTCGTCATTCCATAAACCATATCGTCAGATAATTCTGAACTAACGGCCAGGTTAAAGGTTCCACCTGTGGTCATCACCCCCTTGTCGTTATCAACCTGGGATGTATAGGTGCCAGCTGGTATCTCAATTTCGAACATATGATCAGGCTCGATGAACTTGGCTAATCCAGCTGCGTCTCCGGTACGGGAATCGAGAATACGGAACTTTTTCTTTTGACCTAATTGTTCAACGGCAGCAGAGCCCATCCCTGATGGTCGAAAGAAGACATCGACTTTGCCGTCAAGCATCGCCTGTAAGCCTGATCCCCATGGCATTTTTATGGCTTCATAGTCTTCATCTGGTTCAAAACCTGTTAATGCACGTATCAACTGTATGGAGTTAACTGCGGCAGCACCGGATGGTGGTCCGAGAAAGATACGTTTGCCTTTTACATCCTGCCATCCCTCTATGCCTGAATCACCCCAGACGATCGGGTGAACGGTAACGGCCAGCCAGCCCATTATGCCGCCGATGTTTTTAGACGCAGCAATGGCTTGTTCTTTAAGATCTTTGGCGTACATGCGCTCGCCATTTTGTAAGAAGGTTGCAACCGCTGTTGGCAGTGGCATCACTTCAAGCTTGCCTGAACCCAGCTTGAGCGCCGAGCGCGTGAGCGTTTGGCTGTCATTGACTTGCACGGACAAACCATCCAGCTCGCGTCGCCAGATCTTACTTGCCACGACAATCATGGTGTGGCCTGATGCGCCCTGTGCGTCTGTATCGGAACGCAGTATCTCTGCTGCTCCGGCTATCCCGGTCAGACCGGTTGCAGTAAGCGCTATCACAGCCGCGCTTATCACACTCTTTAGTCTCAATTTTTTCATGGTCGCTCCTCCTGTGTTTAATATTCGTAATCGCATCTCGATTTTCGGCACTAATACGTAAAACAGTCAGTGATATTAGGTTTTTTCCAGTCACACAATCCAATAGATTTTTGACAATCAGATATCACTTTTATTTATGGCAAGAGAGGAGTTGATGGCTAAAAGCGTTGGCGATTGGGTCATAAAGCTCCTGTACGTGGTAGCTATTTCCAGTCAGACATATCGATAAGTTATACAGATTACACATGAATTCAGTTCCCTGATCGCCCGATACGATAGGCATCGTCCAATTCAGCCTGGTCCCAGAATCCAAGCAAAATACCACGCTTTAAGTCACCGTTTTCGCGCTTGATGACCTCGGCCTCTGATAAATTTGTTTTGTTGTGATGTTGTCTGTACCAGGCATTGAGCTGGTCCATTAATCTATTTGAGGTGTCGGCATGCTCTGGTGAATTACCGAGATCGTTCATTTCATCCGGGTCATTGCGTAGATCGAACAGCATCGGTCGGAAACCTTCGGCGTGCATGAGTTTGTATCTGCCGTCATAGATCATCGCGAGTCGGCAATCGCTGATGGGCTGATCCAGTGTGTTACGTGCGCTCTTGAGGCAATAATCGTATTCGCTGATAACATATTGGCGAAGACTGCCACTTTTCCCTTGCAGTAACGGTCGCAACGAGTGGCCCTGTAATAAATGCCTTTGTGGTGTTCCACCGGCATAGTCGACAAAGGTTGGTGCCAGATCAATTGCTTCAACCAATTCGTTGCAAACACTTCCCCGGGTTGCATCTGCATCACCGCCCGGGTCTACAACAATCAACGGTACCCGTGCTGAAGCATCATGAAAGAGTTCTTTCTCACCCAGCCAGTGATCACCCAGATAATCACCATGATCGGACGTGAAGATGATCATGGTGTTATCACGTAATCCCAATGAATCAAGGTGTGACATCAGGCGTCCAATCTGATCATCAATCTCGGAGATCAAACCCATGTAAGCCGGAATCACTGCTTCGCGAACTTCCGGCCGTGAAAACGTTTTACCAACACGCTTTTGCTGAAACGTTGCCAATACCGGGTGTGGATTGGCCAGCTCGCTGTTTGAACGTACCGCTGGCTGAATGTCAGCCTGCGAGTACATATTGTGATAGGGCGCGGGAGCAACGTACGGCCAGTGGGGTTTGATATAGCTCAGATGCAAACACCAGGGGGTTTCGTTTGTTTGCGATAGAAAATTCATCGCACGTGTTGTAAGCCATGCAGTCTCGCTGTCTTCTTTGGCAATGCGTGCTGGTTGTGTAGAGCTGCTTAGCTTCCAGCCACTGAGCAGATTGCCGTCTTCATCTTCTCCTGAATTTGCAAAGTCGTGCCATGGATTGTCGCTCTGATAACCTTTGTCGCGCAGGTAGTCCTGGTAAGTGCTGGTGAGGTCGGGAAGTCCTGCAGGGAACTCGCCATCCATGCGTTCCCATACATCAAAGCCACACTCTGCGATTCTTTTGCCGGTGGTGCTATCGGGATCTATACCCAGTCGCTGCATACCAGCAACGTCAGGTACCGCATGGGTTTTGCCGCACAGAATAGTATCCATGTCCAATGAACGCAGGTGATCACCCATGGTCATTTCCCCGACACGCAATGGTATACCGTTCCAGGTTGCACCATGGCTGTGGCAATAGCGACCGGTGTAAGTGCTCATTCGGCTGGGGCCACACAATGGTGCTTGTACGTAGCACTGACTAAAGTTAACACCCTGAGCCGCTAAAGCATCTATATGAGGAGTTTTTATAGAGGCATGACCCGTGCAACCGAGATAGTCATAGCGAAGCTGATCGACCATGATAAATAGAATATTCATGTTCCGTGCTCAATAACTGGTTGTTTTACTGTGCTGTGTAAGCGTTCAATAGTTGCGTCTGCGTTACTGGACTGTACAGACTGATAGCGCCATCGCGTGTGAATAATGATTGTGTGGTTATTGCTCATTGGTTGCAGCACAGCTAGTTGGCTGAAAACCCGCCATCTACGTTTATGATTTCTCCGGTAATAATCGAGGACGCTTCAGAGGCAAGAAATACCAACACGCCGGCAAAGTCGTCTGGTTCTGCCAGTCGGCCTAACGGGATGCGAGCTAATACACCGGCACGTGCCGTGTTAGCGCGTTCGTTATCTTCAAAAAGCCAACTGGTGAGTTCGGATCGGAACAGGGTGGGAGCTATTGCGTTTACCCGGATGTTATGTTGACCCCATTCAACAGCAAATGATTTGGTTAGCATATCAATTGCCGACTTGGAGGTGCCGTATGCACTGGTACCTGCCAGGGTAGCAAGCTTTGCACGTACCGATGAAATTGGCACCATAGTGCCACCACGGCCTTGTTCAATCATTAAGCGAGCTGCCGTTCTGCATAAAAGCCAGACTTGTCGAACATTGGCGTCCATGACCTTATCCCATGTTTCCAACGGCATTTCAGTTGCAGGAGCAACGACTGCTGTACCGGATGCAGGCACGACAATATCAATGCCACGGTTAGTCGCGGCAGCGGCATCGACGATGCGTTGTGCAGCAGCCTGATCGACAGGGCGTTCAGCTATAGTCGTTACCTGATCTGTTGGCAGGGATTCAGCTATGGTTGCCAGCTTGTCGGCATTACCACTTGCCAGTGTGACATGTGCACCGGCACTAACCAAAGCACGTGCTGCGGCACTGCCCAGTGCACCTGTGGCACCGGTAATCAGAGCAGATTTGCCGCTTAGGTCAAATAGTTTGGCTACCGTCATCAGTTCTTGTTTACCTTAACGATTTAAGAAAGCATCAGGCGACGTGCATTGCGATGGGCGCTGTGTCATTCAGGCGCATCATCTCGCGCAGCATTGCCTCGGTTAACTGTGCTCTTTTATGGCTATATTCCGTCTGTGACCACAAGTTGTTGACTTCCTGCGGGTCTGAATTCAGATCAAATAGCTCGCCTTGTTCGACGCCATCCCATAAGGTTAATCGCCAGTTGTCTTCAATGTAGCTACGCACGCGCACACCGTCTTCCTGCTCGAGATGATCAGCGAGCGCATCCTCTTCAATCAGAATGCCGCGTCTTGGCGTGTTTAATTCGCCATTTTGAACTGCGGTGATATCGATGCCTTGAAAGCCGTTGTAAGGAGCTAAGCCTGCGCGAGCAAGAATGACGGCACCGGTATCTATTGATGTACCGTGTAGCTGTGTGCGTACCGGCTCGGGTCGCTGTGGATCGGCGACTATAAAAGGCACCCGGATAACTCCGTTATAGTGCAGGCCATGCTTAAGCATGATCCCGTGATCACCCATAAAATCACCGTGATCAGAACTGAAAATCACAACCGTGTTGTCTAACACGCCTTTGGTTTCAAGGTGAGCAAGCAGACGTGCGATCGCATCATCGATACAGGTGATCATGCCGTAGGTTAATGCGATGATCTGGCGCGTTTGTTCTTCGCTTGCGCAAAAAGGAATTGGCCCTTCGTTACTTGCCTTGCCGTTTTTGAATTCCTCACGCAGTCGGGTTAACAGTGGAGGTTCATGCGGATCCCGGTCGTGGAAGGATTCAGGTAGTGGAATATCATCCGGCTGATACATATCAAAATATTTTCCCGGTGGGGTAAACGGATGATGTGGATCAGTGAAAGAACAATGCAGAAAAAACGGTGAGTCGGCTCTGGTGCTTAAGTGTTGATCTATAAAGTGGCAGGATTCATCGGCAATGTAGGCGGTTGGATAAAGCTCTTCGGGTACTGCTGTTCGCCACGCTTGTGGTGCAACAATATCCGAAGACGGCAGGGCGTTGTCTCTTCCGCGCAGTGCATCGGAATTGTCGCTATGGGAATTAAGCCAACCGGTATAGTGACCTTGTACATGATCCGAGTGACCATTCGCGAAACGCACATGATCGAAGCCGTAGTAAGGTAGTTCGGGTTCTTTGCGGTTCGGATTTTCACGCCATAGAGGCATCAATTCGGCTTCGTACTCGGGGCCTTCCCGCCGTTCACGATGCGCCTCGTTCAGATCATCCGGTGGTTCGGTGCCGGTACGGTTAGTCGCACTGGAGGGCAGATTTGCCTCACGCCCGGTGATACTTTGAAGATGACTCTTACCCACTAGTCCGGTGTGGTAGCCACCTGCACGCAGAATATCAACAAACGTAACTGCATCTTTTGATAGCGGTATACCATTGAGTCTTGTGCTGTTAACGGTGGGCATGCGGCCTGTGAGTATGGCAATGCGATTTGGCATACAGATGGGGCAGGTCGCATAGAACTGCTCGAACAGCGTGCCACGTGCGGCAAGTCCATCGATAGCGGGTGTTTTAACGATGGAATTGCCATAGCAGCCCAGATGATCTGCGCGTTGTTGATCAGTGGTAATGAACAGGAAATTCGGTTGTGTCATGTAGTGGGTCTGTTTAGAGTTAAATCAGGACTTATCTGGCTGCTTGCCATCTTCGTATTCGATGTACTCGAAATCGTGTTCTGATTTAGAGAGATTAAAAGAGTACATCTCTGACAAAACATGAATGCGGAAGTCGCGCTCAATAACAGATTTCCAGGGGCGTACACAGATGTAGTGTGTCATGCGACGGCAGGAGCGGCTTTTGGTCATGATCATTCGTGCCAGTTCCCATGCACGCTCAACAATCTGCTCGCGTTCCACTACCTCGTTCACTATGCCAAGCTTTAAACACTCGTCTGCATCAAACCCCTGGCAGGTAAGCATCGCGTAGTTACCGCGTTTAATGCCAAGAATTTCCTGCAAACACAGTCCCATTCCATCACCGGGTACATGGCCGGAATCCATCCCGTAGTGATCGTCCTGAAGCACAAAGTCCGGTGTGCAAATGGTGATGTCGCTCATCATGCACATTTCCCAATGAATGCCTTTGCCGTTGATTGCTGCAATGGTGGGAATCTCAATATCGTTGACGAAGTTCTCGACGATCTTGAGTGTGTCGGTTATCTGCACGTCATAGCGTTGGTCATCATCAGGTGATTGTTCTACTTCTTTAAAGCTTTCAGTATCCCATTCGTTTATCCATTGATCGCCAGTGGAGGTCAGAATAAGTACCTCGTTTTCTTTGTCGTGACCAATGACGGTCCAGAGTTCTGCCAACGCATGATGGAACTGATAAGACCAGTGCACCGGTCCGTCTTTGGTGTGCATCTGCACTTCCAGAATGCCGTTCTCGCGCTTGAACTTGAAGAATTCCTTAAAGCGCTCTGCGTATTCTTCGAGCTTGGGGACGGGATAATAAGAATTTATGGCCATGATAGATTTGATTGCTCCTGTTTCATCTTTTCACGGGGCGTTGCGGTGGCCAGTTTTACTAAGTTACGCCAGCTTATCGCCTGTACCGTGCCGCAGATGTGGATTTTGGTCAAATGCAATTTGCAAACAACATCATAACTTCTAATTATGGCATTATGCGGGCTGGAAGCGATCGGAGCGGGTATGTATTCGCGTGTACTTCACCACTTTCTGACTGTTGCCGATGCGGGCAACATCACCACAGCGGCTGAAAACCTCAATATTAGTCAGCCTGCATTGACAAAAAGCATTCAAAAGCTGGAGTCTGAGGTAGGTAGCTCACTGTTCACAAGGGTGCCCAAAGGTGTGCAGCTTACTAAAGCGGGTGAAATTCTGCTCCATCATGCGCGCGTAATGGATAACGAATACCGACATGCCAATGAGCGTATAGCGCAGTTGTCGGGTACAGAGCTCGGTACGCTCAGGGTGGGGGCCGGGCCGATCTGGTTAGTGAAAATTCTGCCACCCGTTGTGGCCGAATTTCAGCGAACTTACCCGGAGGTTCGGGTTTCATTAATGGGAGGCGTGATCAGCACGTTGGTGCCAGCTTTGGTGTCGGGTGATCTGGATGTCATCTGCATCTCTCTGGATTTTCCCGAGCGTGAAGATATTATCAAGATGCCGATGTTCAATATAAACTATTCATTAGTTGTCGATCCAGGCCATTCTCTGGCGTCTGAGAAAAATGTAACCCCTGCGGCTTTGCAACAGCAACGTTGGCTTGTGTTGAAAGGCGATTACGCTACACAGAGAATTTCGGCGTTCTTCGCTGCAAACGGCATACAGCAACCCAAAATAAGCCTTGAGACAACATCGATCTACAGTCTTCTCGGGACTTTACGTTGCGGCGAGTACATTGCGCATATTCCTAAACAGTTGCTGGGCCTTGCGCTGGAGAAAGGCCTGGTAGAGGTGAATTTACAAAAGCACTTGTGGCAAACCACTGCCGGACTTGCCGTACGAAAATCGGTCAATGCTTCATCTGCACTGACTGGTTTTATCGAGACCATTGAAACCTCTCTTGACTCAGGTTCAGAGAGCTATTCGTGATGATGCTCATCGTGTGGGTTAAGTTTTAAGACCTAATCTCTAACCCCAACTTAGTACATGCCCCAATGGTTTGTCGGCAGAGATGGTGATCGCACCTGGCTCCGGGCAATCCAGTTCGCAAAGCTTACATAGCATGCAATCTTCCCAATGAGTGGCTTCAAGCCATCTGGTTTCTTTGTTGATTCGCAATACATCAACCGGACAGGAGCGTATGCAAATGCCACAGTTAATGCACGCGTCGTAGTCAATGTTCACCACACTCGCTGCAGGCTTTATCGTATCAGGTTTGGGCGGCAGTTTTTTACTCATGGTGATGTTCTCTTACGCAACTGAATCGGTTGTCGGGATGGTTTCGTTGGGAAGCCGCCAGTCATAACGTTCTTCGTAGGGCAGTGACATGTCTGGTTTCCATTCATCGGGAACCGGTTCTTTTTCAAGGATCATCTCACCGCTTTGTTCGCGAATAAGTACCCACGCAAGCCAGTTGTCATCTCTGGATGGATAATCTTCACGATAATGACACCCTCGGCTCTCTGTTCGAAATAGTCCGGCTCGTAGCCGCATCTCGGCATTCAACACCATGTTGGCGGTCTCATGTACCAAACGCAATTCATGCAGGTTAGTGGCAAACATCATTGGCACCAGGTGATCTCTTACAAACTCAACCATGGTCAAGGTTGCCTGAAGCCTGTCCTGATGCTTCACCATCAAAACGAAGTACGGCATCATGTAGCTTTGCAATACATTGGTGACCCAGCCCGGTGTGAATCCGCCTTTTCGTTCCAGTGGCGCGACAATCTTTGCTCGCATCTCTTCCAGTTGCCCGGAGTCTATTGTTGCCGGGTCCATCGATACCGCATACTCACCCGCCGCCGTTCCAGCTCTTGCGCCGGTGACAGTACAGTTGGCCGATGATAAACCCATCGCCGCATAGGTAGCGCCACTTGCCATGGTACCCAGTGCGTCACCGGCTGCATAAAGACCCGGTACGCCACTCCAGCCATTCATGTCTCTTGCCCATACGCCTTCTGCCTTGTGAATAGACATGCCGAGGGCACCACCACCGACCAGTGTTCGACCTTCAACACGATCGCTCTCCGGATGGAACTGCAGCGGTGCTCGACCGGCATGTGCTTCGAATTCCAGATCGAGGAACAGCGTACCGCGTTGAGGTACACGTTCACCTTCAGCGTTGGTGATGTGTCCCTGCGGTGGGCCCTTGTCTTCCAGTTTTTCACCACCGAACTTGAATCGCCAGTTGAAGTCTGCAGGCTCATCGGCATTGGTAGGGTGCGGGTCCATAAACTCTTTACCCGTGATAGCAGCTCCGGCACGATACGCCATAGCATCGCCATCACCAGTTAAACTGTGGGTTGGCCAGTGAGGGCCTTTTAATGCACTTGCGCCAGTTGCCAATACCACTGACTTACATTCAAAAATTGTCAGGTTATCGCTTTTAATACCAAACCCAACCGCACCAACAACTTTGCCGTCTTGCAGTAACAGGTCGTAGATCATCCGTCGATACACCAGCTTCACACCTCGGGTCAAACACTGTTCCCGCAGGGCTACAGGGATTGTCGCAGGCTCCATAAAAATCGTCTTTACGGCTCCGAGCAGCTTGCCGGGCTTGCGGTATAAAGTCCCGTCTTCATGTTTTGCAAACTCAACACCCCAATCGACCAGTTCAAGGTAACGATCGTGGGACTCAAGCAAACCCGCCTTTGTCCATTCTTTATGATTGAGATGCTCACCGGTTTGACCAATCATGCCCATCCATTCATCCAGGTCGTCACCCCAGTCCTCGTTAAAAACAAGGAAACTGTCAACGTAAGGGGACTGTCCCGATCGACTCATATAGCCTTTATCTACCAGGACAACATCCGCACCCGCATCAGCCGCCTTGATAGCGGCATACCCGCCAGCGATACCACCGCCAACTACAAGCACATCTGTTTTTATCACCCGATCTTTTGCCATGCCTGGTTCCTGTTTGAGTAAATGGCGCCGGCCCGGGGCGCCACTTGAAATCGTATCCGTGTCCTGAAGTCGTATTTGAGTTCAGCCGTCTGATTCAGGGATTGGCTAAGCGGTGGCTCAAGGCCTGCTACCAACCAAAACCGATTGGAGTGCCATGTACAGACGATTTTTTATTGTAGTTAGCATGCTAACCAGTTAGTATACTAACATAGATTATTCAGTCCGCAACCTGCTTGCCAGATCCATGTATTCCCCTGACAGTGGAAATTTTCATGAATTACATAATGGTCTGGATGTACCTTTGCAAAAGGCAGATAGATTGAATATCAGAACAAAGATTTAGTAACTATGACGAACAAGCCCTACAAATTGCAGCCACTTATACATGCTGCGACATTGGTAGAAGAGCAGTTGAGCAACAAGCTCGCACAGATCGGGATCAAACCACGACAGGCACGGGTGCTCAACGCCTTGCACCTGTTGGGGTCGGCCAGTCAGGTAGAGTTAGCGCGAGAGTTTGGAGTGGCGCCTGCGAGCATGAGTACCATGACAGCCAGGCTGATTTCTGGTGGTTATATTTCACGTAAAGTGAATGCAGATGCACCAAGACGCAATGAACTCAGCCTGACGCCGAAGGGTGAAGCGCTGATTGAACCCATCAACGAGTCGTGGAGAGAGATCGATGATTTAATTGATCGCTCGATCGGCGAATCCAAAGCGACTGATCTTGCCATCATATCCAGTGAATTGCGCAGTGCATTGGGTGGACGTGTGCCAGCCGCCAATGCCGGTTACACATTCTATGATGGAACGGAAAAGACAGCTGAATGACAACCAGAAGAGTAAACAAAGATGAGTAATAGCAGCCAATATTTCACCTTGCCTGGAGAGGGAAAGCTCTACGATCGCAACAACGAGATGTGGGTCAAAATCCCTTCCAGTGCGACGAAGGGCACTTACGAAATTTGCGAAGAGATTTGCCCGGCCGGCTTTGAATCAAAAAGGCATTCGCATCGCAAAGATTTTGAAACGTTCTACATTGTTGATGGTTCGGCTACATGGTCCGTAGGTGACGAGACGATTGAAGCCACCAAAGGCACACTCGTCAACATACCACCCAATACACCGCACAAAGTGGTTACCAAAAACGGCTGCCGTATGTTGCTGATTTTTGGCCCGGGAGAGCAAGGAGCTATGTTTGCCGAAATGGATAAGCTGAAACCAGAAGAAAAGGAAAACATGGACATCATCCATTCTATTTTAGATAAGCACGATGTCGTACCACATGAATAACTGATCCGGTTCAGCAACAGTAGGGCCTGGATCTTTAACCAGTCTCAGCCCGAGTCGGTTCTATCACCTGTACGGGCAAGGAATGGCTCAACAGAAAGTGCCAGAGATCGGTCATCTGATGCACCTCCTGCTGTCTGTGAGTTTGTTGACAGTAATACACCTACCGAGACATTGGGGTGTGTTTGGCAGACTGGCAATTATTCGATAGAAGCACGTTCTGTGGTAATTAGATTCGCCAGACATTGGCTTTTCTTTGATAGTTCAGAAATCTTTACCAGTTCGCTGCCGTCTTCTGCGCGTCTGAGTGCTGCCTGTCTGACGACTTGTAGTTGTGCTCTTGTGCTTTTGAGATAAGTGGATTGCGAGACAATACTTTCAAGTGGCGTTTTAAGTTTGATCGCTTCGTAGTAGCCGCCAGTCAGTCCGAGCATATTCACAGCACAGCTATTTACTTCGTGCGGACATTGTTGCGAACAAATATCGTGAATGGGCTTAACGGCTTCATTGTTTTGCAGCCACTGTTCGATCACAGCTGTCCAGGGGTTGGCTTTATCAAGTTTTCCGAAAGGGCTGCCGAGCGCGAGAAACAGAATTGCTTCTTTGTCTTGCTGACTGATGTTGTCGGCGGGCACTGGAGTTTCACCACCAATGACTTGCCTCAGTGCTTCCAGTCCTAAACTGTATTTATCTATTGGTCTTGTCTGACTTCGGACAAAGGGTAGTAGATTTTCGTAAGTCAGCCCGTCTAGTAATTTGCTGCGTACTTCATCATCACCATGAAATGAAGCACTTCGTATAAGATGGTCAGTTGCCAGTATTTCTCCATATGATCGTAAGATCTTAATTGTCTCCAGGTCAACATAGGAAAGCGCTGAACGTGAAAGTGCTTTAGCAAGCGGATTGCCAAGGTTCTCTTCGACTTGTAGCCATGTGAGTCGAAACTTACCTCTGCTCTGCGGGCTTCGAAACAGGGCATGTCGTTGCTGTAGGCTAAGGTTGAACAGAAAGTTTGACAGCTCGCGTTCGGTGCGTTCTATCCGTGCCAGAAAAAGTCTGGCAGCCAAATTTCCCTCCAGCGCGAGCTCTGCAAGAACAGGCAGGCTTTGATCATCCTTATTGTCTAACCAAGTCGATATAGCCTGTTTAAATCGAGAGCTTTGGGCACCTTGAATAGATTGTGCCAGAGAGTAGTTGTTAAATCCGGCGCTGCTGAAAAGTAGTAGTGTTAGAAGAATTGCCTGTAGGCGGCAGGCATAAGAACCTATGGCTTTAACAAATGTGTCTAAAAAAATGTTGTTGATATGCATTTTCCACGGCCTCATTTTCTTTACAATGGTGCGACAATCTGACTTGCACTTTATCAGTAAATTGGCGGCGCGTTGGTTGAATAGCCACAAAGGCCAATATTATCTGCTTAGCGTGGCAACCCGCGGCACCGTTTGGGTTATCCAGGTAAATTGATATTCAATCTGCGCATCGCTGGCATCGAATCGCCTCGTTGACAGGTCTGGTATTGTCTGACTGGTGTCTGCAAGTGCAATGGGTCAACTGGACTGGACGACAGATGCGGGAAGGCAAAGTGGGTGCGAAACGTGCAGATACTGAGCTGATACCGGGATTTAACAGGCAAACAGATTCGGTAATACAAATGGCGGAAAGCAAGCCTCTACGTCATCTCAAGGCCGTAGAACTTCGGTCGTCAAAGTGATAAAGACAGGGTCTTTTTTTGTGGATCATTGTTATCAGGGAGCGGAACTCCCTGGCAAAAGAAGTTGCTCGAATTTTGTTTCAGTCAAATACAGTTTCATGGAGAATTTGCTGGAGCAAGGTGAAAGCGTGTCACTGTAATTAGGACATTTCAAGGATGAAAAGGATCAAAATTCAGCCATTTATGGCAGTACCTCGAACTGTAGGTCTAATGGCGACGTTGATTGTGGCGCTTGCTGTAATTAATCCAGCGACAACTTCTGCGCAGGAAATGGAATTTGCGGACGAGTTGAAGCAAGTTACGGTTGTCAAAATCACACCAAGTCATGTATATCAGCAAGCACAGCTAATTGTTGGTGAGGTGCAGATTATACGACAGGTAATGAACGCGGATGCATCAGCCAGAACGCCTGGTGTTCAGACCGACAAGCGTCCAATTCATGTCTATGCAAAATCGCTTGAGGTGATGGGCAAAGTTGCCCGTACGCTATCAGCACTCGGTCTCGCTCCGCCTGAGATCGGTTCGATTCCTCTGCATACAGTAACTCCGCAGGAGGTATATGACTCTACGCAAAGAATTCTCAGGCAACTGGCCAGAATAAAAAGCAAACTGAATATTACGCAGAAATCTGTAGTTCCCGAATTGACAACGGGGTATACGCCTTCTGATGTATACGAGAAGGTCTGGCTCGCCTCTAACCTGATGGACGCGGTTGCAGGCCAGGTCAGCCCCAATCTAGTGTACCGAAACACCATGTATGTACTTGCCGAGCTAGACCTGATCGCCTCCGCAGCGAATATCCAGCTTGAACAGAGTGCCCCTGCGCCACTACCAGGGATAGGTCCAAAAAGAGTCAACCTGGAAGGCTTCATGAACCTTTACAGGCTTGCTAATCTTGAGCGCCAACTCGGTATGCCACCGCTTCGAGTGGCTAATTTCCCAAGTGGAAAGATCACGCCGGCAGATGTATTCGATACCACTAATACTATGCTGGCGGAGTTGGCGCGAATCAAGAATTCTTTAGGTATTTCCAAATTCTACAGCCAGGTATCGCCACCAAAGGGAAAGAAACCACCCGATGTTCACGCGAATATGCGGCTTATCGCAACACAGCTCCGGCAATTAATAGAGAGCGACCAACTACGAAGCTGATTTTTCCGTTCTGGAAGAAGCTTTAGTCGAAAGTATATTAACGTATAGCTTGCGTTTCGGTGTCAATTACATCAGTAAGGGAATGATGATGGTTTTACCAAGACTGAATCTTTGGGGGCGTATTATGTCCCTGCCTATCATAGTGTTCGGCTTTCTCGTGGTAATAGGCATCGTTGTGTTTATGCGACTGACAGTAATCGGGCAAAACTTTGAGAAGGTAACGCGTGTACTTGAACCACAGGCCGATCAGGCTGCACAACTGATCGATGTGTTAAGGGAGCGGGCTCGACAGGTAGAAATTTTCCTGAGGATCGGTGACCGGGATACTGTGATTGTATTTGACAATCTTGTAGAAAAATCAGATCAGGTTGAGCAAAAACTACGTGAACTAACCGTTAATGAGGAAAAGCTTCGACAGCTGGAACAACTCAGTGTACTTGACAATGACTATGATCGTGTTTTCAAAGAGAACATAGTCCAGGGAACCTATGAAAAATTGCAATTAGCCAACATGCTTCTTGATGTAGATGGACCGTTGATCGCCAGGCAACTTTCCGATATCTATGAGACTGCGAGAGCTGATAACGCATCTGCTGTTCAAGATATTGCCAACTCTATGCGCGGTAATTTCCTTGTTGCAAGAATCTACGTTGGTCAATACTTGCGTACCAATCATGACGACGACGCGGCTCGTGTTCGTTTGGAACTAATGGCTGCACAGAGTTATGGTATTGATCTTCTGGACAATGTCACAGAGCCACGCCGAAAAGAATGGTCTAACAATGCCCTTGGTTTGATTACTGATTTTTCGCAGGATTTCGATCAGATCGTGCTTCTCAGCAAGCAACAGACTGCTGCTATTGAAGGGCCGCTGCAAGAGGCAAGTAATGCCATTGTCGCGGCGGTAAAGAGTTATCTTGCAGATATTCGCGCTGAGCTGGCCACAAGTGCTGCTGCATCGGACGAGGCTATTTCCGGGGCCAGACAGTTAATTCTTGTGCTTGGTCTTGCAGCAATCGTTGTGGGAATGGCATTGGCGATTGTGATAATTCGGAGCATTGCACGCCCCATCTCCAACGTCGTTACTGTCGCGAAAGAGATCGCTGCCGGAAACCTTAATAATGTCATAGACCGGGGATCTAAAGATGAAGTGGGCAGATTGATGGACGCGCTCGCGCAAATGCAGACTGATTTGCGTGAGCGCCTCGAACATGATCGGAGTGTTGCTGCCGAAAATCAACGGATTCGCCAGGCCCTTGACAACGTGTCTGGTAACGTAATGGCTGTTGACGCAAATCTGAACGTTATTTATCTAAACAAGGAAATGCAGAATCTCTGTGCAACGTGTGAATCAGATTTTCGTACAGCGGTCCCGGGCTTTAGTGCATCGTCGTTTCAGGGAAAGAACATTAGTACCCTGTTTGCCTCTGCGAGCGGCGAGTTTGCCAGGCTTTCAGAATCAGGGAAAGAACACAGCTGGGATGTTCAGTTTGGAGGCAGCTATATACAGCTGGTTAGCAATCCAATAGTTGCGGAGTCAGGTGATCGACTCGGTACTGTCATAGAATGGATCAATCAGACTGAAGAACGAGCAGTACAGTCAGAGGTGAATACGATAGTCGAGGCTGCTCGTGCTGGTGATCTGGGTAGTCGACTGAGCCTTGCTAACAAGAGCGGGTTCTTTGCGGTTTTGTGTGGTTCGCTAAATGAGTTGCTCAGCGTGACGGACAGTGTGGTAAGTGAACTTGGAGACGTGATTGGTGCAATCTCTAACGGGGATTTATCTCATAAGATGGACGGAAACTATGAAGGCGCATTCGCGAATCTGGCAAATGACACCAATCGCACTATTAGCAAGCTAACGGAAGTTATTGGTGAGGCTCAGGATGCGGCCACAGCGGTGCAGCATGGAGCTACTGATATATCTGAAGGTAACATAGCACTTAGCGACAGAACACGACAGCAGGCGCTTGCGTTGGACGAGACAACGACCTCTATGGACGAAATAACCAGTATGGTTGCGAAAAACTCGGAAAACGCCACATTAGCGGACGAACTATCAACATCTGCACAGACACAGGCAACTAAAGGCGGCGAAGTTGTCGACGCTGCTGTATCCGCTATGAAGTCGATTGATAAAGCCAGTCAGGAAATAGCAAATATTATCGTTGTTATTGATGAGATCGCTTTTCAAACTAACTTGCTCGCTTTAAATGCTGCAGTTGAAGCCGCGCGTGCGGGGGAGAACGGGCGAGGATTCGCCGTAGTGGCTACCGAGGTCCGCAACCTCGCTCAGCGAAGTGCACAAGCAGCTAAAGAGATAACGACATTAATTGACGATAGCGTAAGCAAGGTTCGCGAAGGTTCAGAGCTGGTCGGAAAATCAGGTGAGACACTACATGAAATTGTAAACTCTGTTGCCAGGGTTAGCGATGTCGTTGCAGATATTGCTGATGCCAGTGGTAAACAGAATCAGGGTATTGAGCGAATTGGGGAAGCGGTATCTCGCCTTGATGATATGACTCGCAGTAACGCAGCATTGGTCGAACAGGCCACCGCAGCCAGTGAGGCTATGTCGAGCCAGGCTCAGGCTCTTGGTGAATCAATGGATTTTTTTGATGGGCATGGAGCTGGCAGACATAGAGTGAGGAAGGTAAGGAGTTACCGTAACAAGTCAGCATCGAACGACATGCACCGTGGTGACAGATCTCTTAAATCAAGAGCAGGCTAGCCGGAACTATTCACACAATCGTAGGCATGTCACTTGATCTTTGATTGCAGGCCACATTTTTTGCTTTTGCAAATGTTAGTAAGTATTCGACGCAAGAAGCCCTGTAACTTACCCACGGGCACGGTGAAAACGAATCTCTACGCGACATGCTAGTCATTTCATGAATAATCCGTGCTGGAATCCGCGATAGTGGTCAAAATTTGTTCAAGCCACCACTTGAGCTTGATCTCTGACAGGTTAACGATGTTATATTGTTGCTATCCCACGATGAAATTAGTAGAACTAACGTTGTAGATGATTTCCATACCCTTCCAATGGAAACACAAATCGATTTCTGATTTAGCGAGAGGTAAACCACATATGAATTCACTTATCCGGCTGGTTATGATCACCATGATGTTTTCCGGAGCGTCCTGGGCACAAAATCAAACAATCTACTGCCCCGGTTCCTTAACAGATCCTGACGGGGATGGTTGGGGTTGGGAAAACAATATATCGTGTGTAGTTTTAGACGCACCAGCAGATACGCCCGTATGTGCAAGCCCGGCATCCGATCCTGATGGAGACGGCAGGGGCATTGAGGAAGGCGTAGAGTGTCTGGTTGATAATCAATTGACGGGCATACCAATTGAGGGTGGGGTTGTATCAATTCCTGCCAACGGCAATTTGCCCGAAGTGGAGCGTATCAACTCAATCCCGATAGAGTTCTTAAGGTCAGTGGTACGGGCGTCAGATGGAACCTTTTTCATGCACATGCCAGCGTTGAATCTGTTGACGTCATTAGATCCGCAAGGTCAGGTGCTTTGGCAAGTTCAAATATCTGATCGCAATTCTGTGGATGTAATCGCGTTGTCTGATGACGAGCAAACCCTGTTTCTAAAGATGGCAGCAGGTGAAATCGCATCTTATGATGTTCAGGGCAATTTTAAGTGGATTACACGTAGTTTTGGATTGGTTCATGACTGGATAATTACCAGCAATGCCATTGCGCTGAGGCGCAGTGACCTGGGCGGTAGTTCATTTATCGATAATTCGATTGTGTCGTTATCATTGGATGGCAATATCAATTGGGAATTTACCCCGGACAATCGGTTTATGGCCGGTTTCTCTGTCGACAATGAAGAAAACATCTATATCACTGTCGATACCGCTACAGGATCCGAGGTGTTCTTTCTCAGGTAGATGCTGGCTCTCAGTCGGGTATTTTCTTTGCGTGAGTAGCCGGTCCGGAGTATCTGCCCGGAGAGCGGTGTGCTATTGGGCTTGTAGGACATCCCTGCCGCGGGCCTTCATTTTTGAAGAAGACCAAAAACGACATGCCCTTCAGGCGGAGTCACTTTTCAAACGACGAAAAAGTAACCAAAAGTCTTTTTGAGACAATTCAGCCCTTAGGGTGCCAGCGACATTAACTGATTAAACGCGGGTAGATCAAGAGCCAAAGAGCAAGAGCAAACGCTACGCGTTTTCGGTCTGTTTATCGTTCTTACTGTATGGTATATGTATGTCCGGTTAGTGTCAGGGTACTGCGAATTTTGATGGGCAACGTTCTAGTAATGCCGCAGTGATAGGGCTATCGCGAACTACTTTCAGAAGCTTCTCAGGTCTGAAATCATCGGTTGCCGGGTCCAACATGTATTGTTTGACAATTTGAAAGCGAAATTTGTCGTAGTCGTCAGTCGTTACTTTTG
>CAZNOB010000062.1:0-24642 GCA_964574535.1 uncultured Granulosicoccaceae bacterium
AAGATCATTATCGTCAGTGAATATTTCTGCCAATCGCTCTGCTCTCCGTTGCAATAAGGCATTTTTCGTCGGCTTTTTGATCTCATCATTTGACGCCGCGCGAGTGCCAGCCTTGTTTTCATAGCACTGCTGCAAACGCTCGAAAAACTGTGTTGAGTCGCTACTACTCAACAACAACGAAACTTGCTTTACCCAGTCACCGGGCAATGCTTCGCTGCCAGATTCAGCGGCCTCTACTCTGCCGTAGACTTCTGCACGATTGATATCTGGCTGGTTCAATTCTTTTTGCAATGTTTCTGCAAACCGATCAAGTGTGAAACCTGCTGCTTCTCTAATTTTCTTAAGTTGATCGCCGGTTTCACGCAAGATCTCTGAGTGGTCTTCGTGACGATCGGGATCGGGATTACCGACATTTTGTTCTGTGTGGCGCCCCATCTCTGTTGCAAAATCTGACGCCATCGACATAAATCGCCCAAGCAATAAACCGGCTTGCACCCCGGCTTTTTCAAACTGTTCTTCTTGATAAGCATCACGATTTGACATTGCGCTCTCCTGATTTCAATTCTTTAATTTGCAATAGAATTGGGGTCAATCGAACAGATATCCATGTCTATGCCTCGATTTTTTACAGATACCGGAAAAACAATAACTACAAAATGTTGCAATTAAGCCAATGACTTCATCCAGCTATCAATCAAATATCTGGCTATAGAATCAGGTCGGGGAAGTTTAGGTCCTTGCGATTCATCACCCCAGTTGCCAAATTCGGCAATCTGTCTAGCACTAAACCAATGGGCTTCGGCTAACTCAGCGGGATCTATTTCAATTACCTCACTGGTTGCGGTGGCGATAAAGCCCAACATAATGGACTGAGGGAACGGCCAGGGCTGTGAGCACATGTATCGTACATCCGTCACGGAAATACTGGCTTCCTCCAGTACTTCTCGTGCGACTGCTTCTTCTAATGACTCACCTGTTTCTACGAAACCCGCCAGAGTAGAATACACTTCTTTCGGCCAGGCCGGACTGCGCCCCAGCAAACAAACCCGCTCACCATTTTCCGTACAACGCTCTACCAACATAATCACAGCAGGATCTGTACGGGGAAACAGCTGTTTTTCGCAAGTTGCCGAGCTGCATCGCATCATGTGTCCACCACTCGATAAACGATTGGACGAACCACAAACTCCGCAAAAAGGATTTTGCGACTGCCAATGCAGCAACCCACGAGTGTACCCCAATAGCGAGGCCTGATCTCCGGGCAGGGAAAAACCTACCTTGCGTAAATCTGTGAATTCACTACCCGGCACTAAATCGCACCATGCAGCGGCTTGTGTATCATCGCATTCAACTGCAAAAACTGCTGTGGATCCATCCATCCCCAAAAAGGATCCTTCCTCATGAAGCAGCCCCACTTCGCGCAGCTGAGCAATTGAACCATGTACCGCACTACCGAATTGAATGTTCACCAAATTACGTAGCTGGTGCAAGGGATATACTTGCGTATCGTCACGCGCCCAAAGGGTCGACAAGCCCGCTTCATCACGCCGTTTGTAATCAGCACGATCAAGCGTCAGTCCGGAATAATGTAACGAGGGATTCACTAACGCCTGCCTGAGTATTTTTTACACACTCGGGCACCATACACCATCCAGAAGTTTTTTCTATACCCCACTACATCGAAGCATGAAATCAAAAGGTCAGGCCAATAAAACCCATCAGGGTATTACCGCTGGTCAACTGGTCGTCGTTGTCCACACGCGGTCGATAATCAATCCCGGTATAGCGAACTCCAAGACTCAACCTGCCTGAATCACCATTTCGTCCCGACCTGTAATAATAACGGTCTGTCAGGTTCAAGGCATATTCAAGGGTATATCCCACAGCGTGATCAAATTCCACATCCCCGTCACAAATTGAATTGATGTCGCAGTTAAAACCGACCGAGGTATGGGCGGTGACTCCCACACCAAATTGATGATTATTGATACTGCGCAGCATGGTTAAATCGAACCGGAACCGATCAAACAATGAGTCGCCATTCGCCCGACTGGTGATATCAAACTGGTAGCCTGCGGTTCCCCGCAAACGAGTGGATGGAGCTACCGCAAATGCCAGCCCGCCTTCCAATAACCAGCCACCGCCACTAAAAGTTCTTTCAACATTTCCATCACTGTCGACAAATCGACCGATCTCATCTCCGCCAGCCCCAAGACCCAACCCTATATAGGGCGATAATATTTGGTAGGGTTGTTGTCGATTTTTTACTGTGTTCTGGTGATCAGCAGAAGCGACCCCGCTAACCACAAACATGCATAGAATAATTTTACCTGCTGCTTTTTCGACAAAACCGTACAACAGCTTTTTCTGCACATTAACAATGACTGAATTCATGTTTATCTCCAATAATGCTGACGATCATTCTTGAACACGATGGCTGAACCAAGACTGTCCATCCTTTTGGTGAAATGATCCTTTTCTCGATTAGTTTTTAGCTGTAAAAAGATGCGTACTCCGGAATTAGCATGCGTAGATCGCTCAATCCTTTACCACAGATTTTTAAATCCTGCTTACACTATAAGCCCGATACTCACGGCGCTTGACCCGGCGACCAAATTCATGTTGATAATTACCAGTTCGGTTTAAAAAAGGTGATCTCCACTATGTGCGGTCGAATGAACATCTCAGATCATGAAGGAATCCAGTGGCTTCTCAATCAGCTTGGGTTATCTTTGCCTGAAGAGAAATTCACCCCAAAATATAATGTCTCTCCAACATCGGCAATTTGGGGATTGGCAATTACGCGAGGGGCACTCACACCGGAACCAATGCAATGGGGTTTCATCCCGCCCTGGGCAAAAGAAGGCGTATTCAAACGTCCGCTAATTAATGCTCGATGCGAAACAATCTGGGAAAAACCCTCATTTAAAAATCTGATTCGCCGATACCGCGCAATTGTACCAATTAACGGCTTTTACGAGTGGACCCGCAAAGGCAAAGAGAAAACGGCCAATCACATATCGCTAAAAAATACGCCAGCCATGGCCCTTGGCGCTATTGTCCAAATGCATAGTGATGGTTACCTGCAGTGCTGCCTCATCACAACCGAGGCTAACGGGGATATGGGATCTGTCCATAATCGACAGCCGGTGATCATTCAAGCCGACAAAATAGAGAGCTGGCTTACTAACGACAATCCTGATCAAATTAACTCAATGATGCAGCCCATTGAAAACGGAATTTTCGATATTCAACAAGTTAGCGGCTACGTGAATAACGCACGTCACGAAGGGCCTGATTGCCTTAGCTAAAAACCAGGGCCCTACACTTTAGCGGTAATTGCGATTTTTAAACTCAATCCATGAATCAGCTCACATTCAACTTTTGCCGGCTCAAGGTTTCGCTCCTCAGTGCCGCTGTCCCGCCACGATGGATCCAAAGACGGCCGGAGAAGCCGCTATCCCAATGTTTAATAAAAATATGGTTCACACGAGCAGAAGTATTGTTCTCACGGTCGCCTGCAGTACCGCGATTGCGGTTATTGCGGCAGTCCACAGCGGCTGGGTTGGTTGTCTGATCACTTTTGTATTATGGATAACAATGTTATACGGCCAATTTACTCTGGCGAAATTCCAATCAACACAAAGTGTCAGAAAATATCGCTATCAACAACTTGGCCGCAAGCTGGTACACCTTAAAAGAATAAAAAAACGAGATGAAACCATTGCGCTCAAAGTGTTGAATCATATTGTCAATCAATCGACCAGCAAAACAGGACACGCAAGAATATGGCAGCGTCCATTTGAAAATTTTTCCGGTGACCTGGCACTTGCTTGCCAATCCGAATGCGGCAGAACTTATCTATTGGTCGCCGACTTAACCGGTCACGGCATTGCCGCTGCAATGGGGGCAACTCCAGTTGCCTCGATATTTCAGGCGACCACAAAGCGCGGACTATCAGTCGAACAAATTGTTCTTGAAATGAATAACCGACTAACGCAATTACTGCCGTCAGGTTTCTTCTGCTGTGCAGCAATAGGAATGTGTGAGAACCGACGGATCACTATATGCAATGCCGGGTTACCCGATATGCTGGTTGTAAAAGAGAACGGTGCTGTGGCAGATCGAATCAAGAGCACACAGCTACCATTGGGAATTCAGGAACTTAGTGTAAATGACGTACAAACTTTTACAAAAACCTACAACACTTCGCATCAGTTATACGCATTCACAGATGGCTTGATAGAAACTCAAAGCGCAAACGATGAGACATTCGACACAACTCAGCTTGAAGGGGTTATTGCTTCGCAACCATTCGCAAGCAGTCGTATTCCTGTGATAAGAAAAGGATTCGAGGAATTTGTTAAAGGATCGCAACAGAACGACGATATTTCTATCGTTGAAGTAAATATCTGTTGACGAGCGTCTTGTCGAGATTGTCCGCTGGCCCGGGTAGTCAGGAACAATTCCTCCAGGGTTTTACTTAAACAAAATGAGACTTACTTTCTCATATAATGGCGGTAAATTGGTGGGCGAAGTTTCGACAGACCCCACCCCTTTACTGTTCTCTTTGGTGGCTGCTACTCTCCAGCCATCACCAGCGTCCAGTAAGTTCCAAAGTCGCTGTCACTATCGAAGCGGCACGCGAGCGCAATACTGGTGGCCCGTTGATTGCTCAGCGTGGAGCATTCCTGATTGTCCCGCTGCCACGCACTAATCAGCGCATTAGGCGTTGAAAATCCACCAGCTACTGATTGAGTGATATAAGGGGCTCCTGCCTCACCAAGTCGATCAAGCACGCCCAAACCGTCACTGCCCAGGGCATTAATAAAATTATTGCTTGCCATGTCTCGCGAATGCAGATCTGCCGCTGAGAATAGTTGTTCATTCCAAATAACGGGCGGTGCGGATTGTGACTGACCGATTGAACAGCTCCCGGGATCACTGCGAACCCGATTTATCAGGGTAATAGAATCGAACTCGATCTCATCGGCATCCGGACAGCGGTTCAGGTCATTATTATTGTCACAGAATAAACCGTTTCCGCACACTTCTGTTGATACAGCAAAACAAACAGGGCCGTTACAGCCCCCTCCTTCGATGAAGCAGCTACCCAAAAATGCTGTGCTCGACAGCAGAGTGAGTGTTTGAATAATTCTGGTGAAACAATTCATCGGCCGATAATCGCCGGTGAATCTACCGGCGAAAATTTCAAGAATCTTAAAACATTAATTGTAATATTTAGCCATTCAACACGAAGGTGACTTTCAGGACGACTCTATATTCGGTCACTTTACCATCGTCGACCGTAACACTTTGATCCTTTACCCAGGCAGCACTGATATTTTTAAGCGTTTTACCTGCGCGAGCGACCCCCTGTTGAACTGCATCCTCAAAACTTTTATCCGATGACGCGATAATTTCGGTAACTTTTGCAACTGACATAACTTTACTCCTAAACAGTAAATTGAAGAAACTACGACTTAGCACCCTAAAATAGGTTCCGACCCATGTCGATTCAAAGGTCGAGAACGTATAATACTATAAACAAGTTCTTTCAGTTTACAACGCCCAATAAGTAGAATCTCTATGATTTCACCCGATATTTTTGATTTTGAGTCTACTGTCAATCGACGGGCTACCGGTTCGGCGAAATGGGAAAAATATGGCGATAAAGACGTTCTGCCGATGTGGGTGGCGGATATGGAATTCGCCACCGCACCACAGATCATCGATGCGATGAAGCATCGACTGGATCACCCCATCCTGGGCTATACCAATGCTACTGAGTCCTTGACGTCAACAGTGATCGAATACCTTGCCCGCCGACACCAATGGCAAGTTGACCGTGACTGGATAACTTATCTACCCGGTGTGGTGCCGGGCATTGCCGCCTGTACCCTGATGGTTGAGCCAGAGGATGAAATACTGGTATTCACGCCCGTCTATCATCCGCTACTAATTCTTCCGAAGAAAAATGCCCGACAACGCGTCGATATACCGTTGCAATACCTGGACGGCCGTTGGACTGTCGACTTCGAAGCATTTAGAAATGCCATTACAGCCAGAAGCAAAATGCTTTTACTGTGCAGCCCCCATAATCCTGTCGGCACCATGTTCAGTGAAAAAGAACTGTCGAAAATTGTAGAAATTTGTGAGGAACATAAAATACTGCTGGTGTCTGATGAAATTCACTGCGATCTGGTTTTACATAAACAAAAAATACACAAACCAACCGGACTCGTTGCCAACCAGCTAGGGGATAATGTCTTAACACTGATGTCCCCAAGTAAAACCTTTAACCTTGCAGGCGCGAATTGCAGCTTTGCGATAATACCCGATGCCGCCATCCGACAACGCTTCATTGATCAATGCCTGTATACCGTGCCTACAGTACCAACCCTGTCTTACACCGCTGCTGAGGCAGCGTACCAACACGGCTGGTCATGGCATCATCAGCTCATCGAACATCTGCGCGGCAATCTGCAACTTCTTAAGCAGGAAGTGACAAAGACACCTCACCTGTGGATGGATGATACAGAAGCCACCTACCTGGCATGGATTAACACCAGTGAATTACCGGTTGAAAACCCGGATGAATTTTTTATTAACGCAGGTGTGGGTTTGTCTCCAGGGGCTCAATTTGGTGATAGTCACTACCAAAGATTAAACTTTGCCTGTAGCCGCCAGCAGTTGCAGCAAGGCATAAGCAGAATTCAACGAGCGGTCAGGAATCTTACTTCGTGAGTTCCATTTACTGAATTTCCAATCTATTTTCTGCAAACCTTAAACAGGGGATGGAAGTATGATCTGTTCGTCGTACAGGGCTTTCAAAAAAGACAGTGTCATCCGTGCGGTAGCTCCCCACAAGAGTTCATTATCATAATGATCAAAGTAGACCACCTTTAACTCCAGTCTGCTGCGAGTTTCTGAAAGTGTAAATTGCCGATCTTTGAGCTCGACATGTTGCGGGTCCGCCAGCCAGGCAAGAGGTATTGAAAATATACGATCCACCTCACTGGGTTGTGCCAAATAGGGATAAGGCCAGGGGACTACCGCCACCACCGGAGTGACATCATAACTACTGCTTGTACGATATCTCCCCAGACTGTCCAGAACCCTGACTCGATCCGGCGCCAGGCCGATTTCTTCATGGGCCTCACGCAAGGCAACAGAAATGTCGTCTTTATCCGCCGGATCGCGGCGCCCCCCGGGGAATGCAACCTGCCCGCTATGGCGATCTCGCGCATTTTTTACACGACGAATAAATAACAGATGCCACTCTTCCTGCCGCCAAAATACTGGAACCAGCACAGATGCCTGGCGAATAGCCGTCCCGTGAGTCATTTCCGCTTGGGCACTTGCAGGTACATCTGAAGGCTGTAACAGCCCATCAACTTCACAGATCCAATCCAGGGAATATTCAGACACAGCAATGTTTTAGCGTATTTAGCGCCAATATTTTCAACACAATAAACAGACAACTCACAATCATCGTGGACTCAGAAACTGTTGCGATGGTATCAATCTAGCATAAACCGCTGATCGGCGATTGCTTCTGCCCAGTGCGGATCAAAGCTTCAGCAGCGTGAAGAATGAAACAACTACAACAACCATCTATTCCAGGTAATGATTTCGGCAGCACTTTAAGGGTACTGGTCGCACAGCAGGAACAAGCCGCTCGCGATTTGCTGGTGGAACGTGTGAATGAGTCGCTGGGTGTTCAGGCAGATGCCGTCAACACCGCAAGCGCTGTGCGAAAACTGGTGGAAACTCATGCCGGAGAATTCGTGCTGGCCGTGGTAGACACCCGACTCCCCGATGCGCCAAATGGTGAAGTCCTGGAAACACTGACGAACCATCAGATCCCCACCATTGTTCTATCGTCCCAAATCAATGACGCTGTGGTAGAACGTTTGCAGGATAAGCACATTATTGATTGCATCCTGAAACGTAGCGACGAAGATATTACTGTGATTGCTGATATTGTGCAGCGAACACTCTTAAATCACCGACGTAAAATAATTTTCTATAGCAACAACGATTTTAATCGGAAAAACATTAGGCAATTGCTGGATATCCATCGATATACCGTCATTGATGTCAGAACCAAAGCGGATGTACGTCGGCAATTGGAAAATCATCAGGACACATCACTGGTACTTCTGGATCACGCGGCAATTGAATCAGATGAATTATCACTGATTAACAGCCTTCGTCAGCAATTTCGACGTGAAGATCTTTCAGTTGCAGTGGTCTGTGACACGCTAAATACTTCCTCCAGCGCCAGAATGCTGCGTGCAGGCGCAAACGATGTCATTCTGAAACAGCACCAGACAGATGAGTTTTACTACCGTATTCAACAATGCGTTGAATCAATTGAACGGGTACGTGAAATAAAATACTCCGCAACGCGGGATCCGCTAACAGGAATCTACAACAGAGACTATTTGTTTGATGTTGGCGAAAAAATGTACGCGAGCGCTCAGCGGGGTGATATCAAATTGTCACTGGCAATGATCGAGATTGATGATTTCGATGCAATTACAGTGGAACACGGTGTCGATGTGAGCAATGAAGTCATGCGCACCATAGCACCTATTCTACAGGCCGAGCTTCGTAAAAACGATGTCCTTGCCCGCTACAAAGCTGGAACTTTTGTCTGTCTCGCATCAAATGTGGGCAACCATAATGCGATTATGGTATTCGAACGAATAAGGGCAAAAATCGCTAAAACTGTCATAGAGCACGGACCACATGTAGTAAACATTTCAGGCAGTATCGGTGCGAGCACTTATCCCGACGAGACCTTCAGAATGATGATCGGCAATGCCCAGTCGGCACTGGATCAGGCAACTACGCAAGGTGGCAATTGCGTTTGCGTAGAAGACTGAACGCGCCCGTCTCTCGCCCAAAACTCCGCTCGTTCAAATCAGTTTTGTTTTTTCCTTTCCACACCTGGAACAGCGGAAAAGCGTCATGAGTTTCCCTGTCTTTACATCAAATGGTCTGGATTTCTGAATATCCCACCGATGATGGTTGTTTTTGCACAGCGTTTTACCACGGTGCTTTTCAGATGCCTTCGGTTTCCTAAACGGGATAATATCTGCCAATGTCGTATCCGGTCGGGTTGCTGGTTGGGTCAAATCGCCGCCTGAGATTGTCGCCAGTCACCACTTAAGTACCTGCAAAATAAGTTAAACTACCATGATATGCGATCTCGCAGCTCGCCACCTTGAAGACCATCATGACACTGCCAACAGCTACGATCCCAACCCTGCATCGAATTCTACGAAACTATCGGACTATTGCTATAGTCGGGGTCTCAAACTCGCCTCACAGGCCCAGCTATTTCGCGGCTAAATATATGCAGCACCACGGATACCAGGTAATACCTGTTAATCCGCGTTACGAGACTGTCCTCGGCGAAAAGTGTTACCCCTCGCTATTGGATATCCCGGAACCTGTCGATATTGTCGATTGCTTTAGAAAGCCCGACGAGATACCCGAGCTAGCGGATCAGGCAATCAGTATCGGCGCTAAATGCCTGTGGTTGCAACTGGGCATTCAACACACTGAATCTGAACAAAAAGTATTTGACGCCGGCTTGGATGTCATTTCAAATCGCTGTGTAAAAATAGAGCATGGCAGGCTTTTTGGCGGCCTCAACTACGCCGGTGTCAATACCGGAATCATATCATCGCGTCGTGCTTTAAAGTAATCCATATACCTTCTACCCGACATACAACGGACACCCAATGGCTGATCGAAAGTTTGCAGACGAGACACTTTGTTTACACGCAGGACAAGTGCCTGATGCAGCAACAGGCGCACGTGCGATGCCGATCTACCAGACAACCTCTTATGTTTTCGACGATGCAGATCATGCCGCCAGTCTGTTTAACCTGCAAACCTTCGGCAACGTCTATGCGCGATTAAGCAACCCGACTTGCTCGGCTTTCGAAGAGAGAGTGGCAGCTCTTGAAGGCGGGCGCGCAGCACTGGCTGTCAGTAGCGGTATGTCGGCACAGATGATTGCGCTACTAACACTGTGCAACCACGGAGATGAAATCGTCGCGGCTAAAACCCTTTATGGTGGCAGTTTTTCGCAACTGCAGGTTAACTTCAGAAAAATGGGTATCAATACCGTTTTTGTGGACCCGGATGATCCAGAAAATTTCGCCAGTGCGATCACCAGCAAAACCCGTCTTCTGTACGCAGAAACCATTGGCAATCCCAACTTAAATGTACTGGATATTGAACCGATTTCCAAAATTGCACGCACTGCCGGAATCCCTTTGGTTGTTGATAATACCGTGCCCTCCCCTATCCTCTGTAAACCGATTATGCACGGAGCGGATATCGTTATTCATTCCGCAACAAAATTCATCGGTGGTCACGGCACTTCAATGGGTGGCGTGATTGTTGAGTCCGGGAAGTTTCCCTGGAATAACGGCAAATTCCCGGAGATGTGCGATCCATCAGACGGCTACCATGGAGTAAAATTCTACGAAACCTTTGGTGATTTTGCATATATTACGAAGGCTCGCATGGAGTACCTAAGAACCCTTGGTCCATCTATGAGTCCCTTTAATGCATTTGCATTTTTGCAGGGTCTGGAAACTCTCCACCTGAGGATGGAAAGACACTGTCAAAATACTCTGGCGGTAGCCGAATTTCTGAAAACTCATCCAAAGGTTGAATGGGTTAACTATCCAGGCCTTGAAGACAATAAATACCACTCACTGGTTAAAAAGTATTGTCCGGATGGTGCCAGCTCATTGATGTCTTTCGGGATCAAAGGGGGACTGCCAAGTGGTATGAAATTTCTCGATGAAATTCAGTTTATCAGTCATGTAGCGAATATCGGTGATGCTAAAACACTGGTGGTACACCCCGCTTCAACAACTCATCGGCAATTGAACGACGAAGAACAACGCGCTGCTGGTGTTACACCGGATATGATTCGTCTTTCAATCGGCATTGAGAACGTCAACGATATAATTTGGGATATTGACCAGGCCCTGGAATCAGTCGAAGCATGATATTCGCTCGCAAGAGCGACTGCGACTCAGGCTCCGTTACTGCAAACGCAGCCGGGAAACTGTTCGAGAATAGATGATCTACTGCGGGCTCAGTCTTTTGGCTCGCTATAACGATCACCACGTTAAAGAAGAGCGACTATTCGTCTCTATTGATCGGAATAGCTCGCTCAAAATCTTACACCCTCGGTACAAACCTTATTCTCAGACAGACTCCTTGACGGTGTGCGTTTACATCAATCATTTTCATAACATATGAATTGCTATGCGTCTTAATCATCGTACCTGTAACTACAAAAGCAGGATCATCATGGCATGTTTTCGTTACGCCGATTTCGACCACACAGATACCAGGCAACAAAAAAGTTGTCGGTAAAATATAAACCGGCTTTGTTGCACCAGCTAAAAATTCGCGTTACCGTGAACCCCCCGGATTGGGAAGCAATTTCAAAGGCACGGCAAGTACGGAGGCTGATATGAAAAATGCAACACAATTACTGGCAGGCAAAAACACGACTGTGTGGGTAATCTCACCCGACAGCTCAGTACTCGATGCCATAAAACTCATGGGTGAAAAAGAGATTGGCGCTTTGCTGGTCACTCAGTTCGACACCCTGATCGGTATTGTGTCCGAACGTGACTATGCACGAAAAGTTATTCTAAAAGGCAAAGAATCACGTAACACCCCGATTTCTGAAATCATGACCGCTAATGTTGTTACCGTGGGCCCGGATGAATCCATTGACCAATGCATGGCTCTGATGACAAAACATAAAATTCGGCATTTACCGGTGATAGAAAACGGACGAATCGTTGGCGTGTTATCAATAGGTGACCTGGTCAAAGCGATTATTGCAGAGCAATCAGACACTATCGCTCACCTGGAAGGCTACATCATGAGTTAACACTGTAGCTGCCAAATTTATCGGTTTCGGGCACAACTGCTATAATGCCGATGTGCCCTGGGCGATGCATTACTACCTGGCATTTCACCTGCCTTGGCTTTTGTTCGGCAAGCTGCAAATCATGCATCAGTTCTTGCCACTGATTATTAAACCGCGATGACTACGCCACAAATAACCATTAGCCTAATCCTGCTTATCACCCTTGTGCTCTTCGCATGGGGGAAGTATCGCCATGATATTGTCGCTATTTTCTGTCTGGTGATGGGAGTAGTCGCAGGGGTAATACCGGCCGATGCTGCGTTTACCGGTTTCGGCCATGCGGCAGTGGTCACGGTAGCCGCCGTATTGATCATTAGTCATGCGTTAAAAAACGCTGGAGTTGTGAACGTAATCGCGTCTTATCTAACACCGTTTACCGACAATATATATATTCATATTGCATCACTCACCGCAGTGGTCACTGTTGCTTCAGCATTTATGAACAATGTAGGTGCGCTGGCGCTAATGCTTCCGGTTGCCATTGCCACCGCCAATCAGGCGAACCGTTCTCCTGCTCTGGTACTTATGCCGCTTGCGTTTGGAAGTATTCTTGGCGGCATGACAACCCTGATCGGTACACCGCCCAATATCATCATTGCAAGTTATCGCGCAGAAATAAGCGGTGTGCCATTTTCTATGTTCGATTTCAGTGCGGTTGGCTTGTTGGTAGCCATTGTGGGCCTGGCTTTTATCACACTAATTGGCTGGCGTCTTATTCCGTCAGACAGAAGCTCCGGGGATGGATCAAAAGCATTATTCGAAATTTCACACTACCTGACTGAGATCGAAGTCAAAGAAGGTTCGGCACTTGTTGGCGAAGTGTTAATTGAAAACGACATATTTAAAAGCGATCAGGTTGACGTGGTAGGTATCGCAAAGAAAAACGGCTTTGCCCGCCCACTACCCAGACAATACCAAATCGCTGTCGACGATATTCTACTGGTACAGGGCGATCCATCGCACCTGCAAACAGTTGTTGAAGAAAATGGCCTGGAACTTTTAACCAGTGCCTCTAGTTCATTTGTACAACCACAGTCCGACAAAGAAATTATGCTGGAAGGTGTTATTGGCCAAAATTCTCCTCTGGTTGATCGCAGCGTTGAATACTTACGTGTTAAGGCACAGCGTACCCTGGCATTGGTCGGGATTGCACGAAATGGTGAGGCGATAAAAACCCGACTTAAACGACAAAGATTTAAAGCCGGGGATGTCCTCCTTGTATTTGGTGATTCTGATAGTATTGACCAGCGTTTTCATGAACTAGGGCTGTGGCCACTGGCAAAAAGACCGCTCTCTTTAAACCGTGAAAGAAAGGTAATTCCATCGCTGATGGTTTTCGGAGGTGCGATCGCACTTGGTGTTGCCGGTGTGGTAACACTGCCTATCGCATTTCTAATTGCGATCGGTATCTTTATATTGATGAATGTTATATCAGTTCGTGAAATTTATGATGAAGTAGATTGGCCGGTGATAGTACTTCTGGGATCATTGATCCCTGTGGGTCGGGCTCTTGAAAGCACAGGTACTACGGATTGGATGGCCAACGCTATATTGATGGTTACCGCTGGACTGCCTGCTGCCGCGCTTCTGGCGATGATTCTCGTGGTGACAATGTTCTTGTCTGATATCATCAACAATGCAGCGACAGCGCTTGTGATGGCACCGATCGGTGTAGCAATCTCAACTTCACTGGGCGTGAGTAGTGATGCTTTTTTAATGGCTGTGGCGGTCGGGGCATCCTGTGCGTTTCTAACCCCGATAGGCCACCAGTCTAACACGCTGGTCATGGGACCTGGCGGCTACCATTTTGGCGATTACTGGCGCATGGGCCTGCCACTTGAAATACTGATCATCGCTATTGCTGTGCCACTGCTACTTATAGTCTGGCCTTTGTAACATGCACAGCAGTCCTGATAACTGCTAACCCGAAGGGCCAGTACAATGGCAGTGAAAGAGGCTCCGACAACAAGCGTTGTCTGCGCTCTCACGTGAAATGTACTTGTTTTGGATGATTGAATTGCGCGCCGGTTCCAGCGCAGACTATTCACCGAAATCGACGGCATCTCACTTGATCTTTGATTCCACAGCAAATTGCTCAGTGCAGAACCACCGGATCCTCATGCGGCAACTCAAAATCCTCAACCAGTGATTCGGGTTCTGGCGAAGAATGATGTAACATCATTCGCCAGCTATCGTCGGTGCGGTGATAAATATTCGTTGATAGCATAACGCTGACCAATTCACCTTCAACAGCGATTTCTTCTCGGACCAGATGAATGGCTAAATGGTCGTCTTCCGTTATTCGTTCATCTGAAATCGAAAACACCATGGGCGGACCAGATTCAAAGATCTCAAGCCAGCTATCGCGGATTTCAGCCCGCCCTTCCAGACGAGGCGCGCCCGGATGAATACAGACGGCAGCATCGTCCTCAGACCAGACAGACATCATGGCCGATAAATCAGCATTTTCAATGGCCAGATAAAAGGCCTCTTCTGCTTCCCTGGGACTGGAAAACTTGGCTTTACTCATCAGAACTCCAGCACATCATCACGAGCGATGTATGCAGCTTTCAGCAATTGTCGGGACAACTCAGGATTGCCGATCAAGATTCCTGAGCATCAGTTTCGAGATAATCAGACCACTTATGGTCACCTGCTCCGAACACAAAAAAATGCGGATTGAGCAGTGATTCCTTCGTATTGTATCGAAGATCCTGCATGTTCGTATCTGTAATGTGACCGCCAGCTTCCTCGACAATACACTGCGCCGCACCGGTGTCCCATTCGCAGGTCGGCCCCAGTTTGGCATAAAGATCGGCCTGGCCCTCTGCTACCAGACAGGATTTCAATGCACTGCCCATTGATACCGTTTTATATTTACCCAGACGATCAAGAAATCGGTTTAGCAATCCTCCGGTCAAAGGAGCACGGCTCCGGGCCACAGTTACCTCTTTTTCCGGCGCTTTTCGAACACATATCTGCTGCGGCTTTTCAGCACCCATTTGCTTCCAGGCACCGCGACCTTTGCAAGCCCAGTAAGTCATATCCAATACGGGGGCGTGCACAACACCTAATACCGGTTCGCCGTGATGTATCAAGGCGATATTGACGCTGAATTCTCCATTTCTTTTAATAAACTCGCGGGTACCATCCAGCGGATCCACCAGCCAGTAGGTATTCCACTCATAGCGCTCGGTAAAAGGAATGCCACACGACTCTTCAGTGAGGATCGGCAACGCAGGTGTTAACTGGTGTAACTGTTCGATGATTATCTGGTTTGCAGCCAGATCGGCTTCGGTAAGGGGGGTATCGTCTTCTTTTGAAGTTACGGCGAGATCTGATTCATACAGATCCAGTATTTTTTCCCCAGCCGCAATAGCGATATCGACAACCGATGTTACTCGATCGCTGAATTGTTCAACAACCATTAGACTTCCGAAGGGAGCATATTTTAAAATGCATAAAAATTTTAACTAGGACTCTTCCAGCACAATCTACACGGAAGGTGCCAAAAAGAGTGTAAACAACTTCACTCATTGCGGCTTTAATCAGACCTACATCAAGTTTCGGATATTGCCATTGTTGCGTATCCGGTAACTGCCATCTGACTCACGCTTAGCCACAGGCCCCAAAGAGCCCAAAATGCCATTGAGACCAGCGGATGCAGAGGCCGTCGGTTTAAGCTTGATGTCAGCCCGGTAATTACCATTCAGATCAATCTGAAAATCTCCATTGATATCAAGATCTCCGTCAGTGTTAGTAATCTTACCGATATGCGCAGGCTTACCGTCTATCGCTTTTGGCTCAACATCAAAAACCACTTGGCCAAGCTGCGCTTCAACCAAACCCGTGACACGAGCCTGACGCCAAATGACTGTGCCCTGTGTTTCTGTCAGCAGATTGTTTTCCAGACTAAGGCTTTCGATATCAGCGATAACCGTACCGCCAAAGTCAGCTACCGGCAGAGGTAATAACTGCGAGAGGTTAGCCGCATTAACATTAAATTTACCATCAGTCACAGTTAGATTACCGGAAAAACTTCGCGCAACATTACCAGACCCCTCACCACCCAGAGCTTCAAAATCCAGGTTGGCTGCAGTCTGCCCATTCAGCAGGGATTGCGGCTGAAAGCGCCACGCAACATTGTTGAGAGGCAATGGCGCCGAGGGCGCTGTAATCTGACTTGCTTTACCACTCCATATACTGCCAGAAACCCCAACCACGGACACGGGATTAATATTGACATGCGGCAGCACACCAGCAGCAGGAAATTTCCAGACAATAGTTACAACAAACGCTACTAAAAACAGAAACAAATAGCCCAGAATTTTCACTTTTCAACCTCAAGGCTAAATCTGGCGTTGACCAAACCTTCTGTTTTCTTACTTACATTAATCGTGGTGACCGACAATCCGTATGTCGCATCAAGCCCACCGAGAACTTCCAGCAATTTATCAAATTCAACGTTAGATATTTGCGCTTTAGCGCCCTGACTTCCATCTGGTGTTACTCGTTCCGGCGCGGTGATTTTTTTATCACGGATGGCTTTGTCGAGTAACAAATAAGGCGCTTGCTCTATTGGGCGAGTAACACCGGCAACACTCCCCCCGGCATTACGCACCAATTGCTCTTGCTGTTGCATCCAGGCCAGGTCTTTAGTTTGCGTCTCTATGCTGGCGCGCCTTGAGGCTATGCCGTTAACCAGAGGCTCAACAACAAACACATAACCAAGCGCACCAACAAGCATTAATCCAACACAGACAACAATTGCCTGCTCGCGCGGGGTTTGACCAGCAAACCAGTTTTTTACACTCATGAGCTTTTCTCAATCCGCAGTTTGGCTTTTATTCGATCATTGTCCTTGTTAGCGGATTTCACATCGGTACTGAGTTTTTTATCTTGCTCAAGCCGCGATTTAATTTTATCAATATCTTGAAGTGAATCAGTTTCCAGTTCTATATCGAGTCGACCGGAACGATAGTTCATGCTTTTTACCGCAGGTTTTTGGGCTACAGTCAGCGCACTGCCGACCGCAGACATCATGGCAATAAAGCTGCCGTCGTCTATACCGCCACCGCCAGCTAATGCCACTTTCACTCGCGATTTCATTTGCCGAACAGGGTCGCTTTGTGGATTACGCACGCTGGGGAAGGTGCGTTTTAATACGGTCGCCATCTCAGCTTGTATCCGTTGTTGTTCTGCGCCCAGGCTTTGGTACTCAAGATAGCCAGAACCACCCCACACCAGCGCTAACGTTGCGGCCAGTGCAGCTGGTAACCGCCATGGCTTCCAGGCCTTGCCAATGGCCTCAGTCTTACTGTAAGGCCCCTGCAGCAGATTTATGATCGACTGCCCTTTCGCTTTGCTTCGAGATTGCGCCAACCCCTTTGAAAATAATTCCACCTCGGTTCGCATTTCAACCGGGCCCTGTGATGTCCGCAATTCATAGCGGTCCTGACCACAGGAAAAATGCAGCGCATTCCAAATAGTTTCTTCCAGTCGCGCCTGAGGTACGAGCTCTGATTCGGGGTCAGGCTCGATAGAATTCTCCAGCAGCAGTGGCAACATATCAGCATCGCAGGAAAAACCCCTGGACTGTGACTGCCGAACTGCCGCGTGCCCGGAGTTAGTCATCACGGTCACGCGCCCGTTTTCAAGGGGAAGTGCATAGATTTCCGGAATAATCTCGGTAGGGTTCAGCTTGGCCTGCTCACACTTTTCGATCACCCAGTCAAGGCTGTTCTGGCCAATCACCGCCACCGGAATATTACCGTTGGCAAGCTTTGGCCCAAAGGCAAAGTGGGAGGCCTCTACATCCTGTGCCAATTGTTCTTCCAGCGCATAGGGCACTGCTTTTAGCGCTTTGGCAAGATTGGTTGATGGCACGGCTGCTTCTTCAAGCAGCACTTCAGTACCGGCAATCACCATCACAACTTTTCGGCGATCTGCGGCTTTCGCCGCATCTGCAAAATTGCCGTGATCGTGCATTTTGACGACTTTACTTTTGTCGTCACATACAGCCCAGCGGAGATAGTCATCGCCGATACGCCGCAAATAGGTTAATAAATACTGAGCCACAGGTTTATGGTTCCACTTAGTCGATACAATAAATGTTAAGGCACTACCGCCTTGTGCCTTGGTTTTACATGAATCTGCAATCAGCTACAAGCTGCCCCGAGTGCGGCGCAGTACTCTGATCGCACCAGTATTATCTCGAAATAAAATAGAAAATTGTGTCACGCTGCTTTCATCACGACTAGCCGTAACTCGCGACATAAAGTACCCACTGGATACTTCAATGGTCGCGTTTTCTATTGTTTGCTCTTCAGTATCACCCCTGGCATCTGCCACGAACTGCTGGATATTTTCGTAGATAAACCCGCCAGCGTCTTCGTCGTCAGGGTTATTTTCAGTGCCATCACCATCGGTGTTGGGGTCATCCTCGCCTTCGGCATTGATCAGGGTATCCAGTAATCCGCCGCCACCCGGACAGCCGGGATACTCCTCCCAGTATTGATCATCTACCACTTTTAAATCATCAGACCGTTCGATCATGTAATCTGCGAGCGAAGCCAGTACCGCCGCCGATGCTGTATTGATATTGATCGCTGTTCCAGTCGGTAATGTAGATATGTGTGGAAGCAAAATATCATAATTGTCCAGACCGCCTTCATCGATCACGCGGAACCCCTTCACCAACAGCAATTCTGTAGGACTCGACATCGGACCATTTGCCGCCCGATAGGGTGGGGTTTGCCCGGTGTAGAAGTCATCCTCTGCGCCCTCGGCACCCGTCACATCAATATTCGGATCAATCCAGTCCAGTATTGATTCAGCAAAAGACGAGTCAATACTCAGTGCTGTGAGCAATCTTTGTAACCCCTGAAATTCTATTTGATCGGTGTTTCCTTCGATATCGACCAGGTTATTCAGGTTGAATTTACCCTGCAGATCAATCACGCACCCTTCCACGATAGCACCGTCCACAGGCACCGGAGGCAGACTTTGCGCCCAGAAATCTTCAGTACTATCGGAGTTATTACGTTCCCCGTCCTTGCGATCACGATGCAAAACCGCCATCGCGAATTTCTCGCCTGCACCCAGCAGACTCTGCAGCTGCGCAACAACCTGCCGATTGCTGGCACGCTGTATGGCTAACTGTTGCCTGGATGTCATCGCCGTAACGGTAATAGTGATTAACGCGACGATAAGCAATGTAGTGATCAAGGCAGCGCCATGCTGATTCTTTGACAAGCTGTACCTACCAGAAGGGTATTTCATCAGAAGTGCACCTTCCGTTTAGTTCGGCAGTACATAGAGACGCCTGGCCGAACCCAAATCTTCCAGTTCGATTGTCGCTTCAAGCGCAACCGGCAGTTCATCAAAATCCTCATCCGCGTCTAACGCGTCTTCCGGAGGCCAGGCAGGTAGCCATTCACCAGAAGCAGTTGCAAATCGAAAAGTCAGGCCAACCACATCTGTCATTAATAATCGATCAGTAAACGCAGTGGCATCGAATCGATCCACATGATACCAATAGCGTCTGAGTAACCGATTATCAGAATCCAGATAGTAGGCAACACTTTGTAAATCACTGCGTGGTGGCATCTGCAACAGAGCCGGGTTAGTCCAACCGCCGCGAGTAATCTGAATAATGTACTCACCGACTTCGGAGACTTCGATACTTTTGCGTTTACCGCCCAGTTCATCGATGGAATCACGCTTGACGATCTGTTCGAAATCTTCGCCAAACCAGTAGAATGTGCGTTGCAGATCGCTGTAACGCTCTACGGTTGCCTGAGTGCGATCGGCAATTCGGCTGACATTAAACCAACCCGCATAGGCCACACCACTCATGATCGCCAACACGGCCGTAGCGACGATAAACTCAATTAGTGTAAAGCCGTTTTGACGTCGAATAATCATCATTACTGTGTCACATTCACATTACGCGCTTTCAGCCGCGGATGGCTGAGAAACCCTGCCAGCGTGATTAGCGGGTTATTTGCCTCCTCCGTACGTCGCACCTCAATATCTACCCGTCGCAGGTCATCATCCTCTACTTTTTGAACAGTATATTTCCAGTACCAATTTGCACCGAGCATTTCCTCGGTGCCGGATTTGCTTCCCAGATCAGGAAAAGTGGACGACAATTGCAGCTGGGCCATTTGATTACTGGCCACCCATTCAGCAATCGCCCGGTCCCTTAATTTACCGGCATTGGAGGTGGCAACCCCAGCGCCCTGTATCAATGCCCCAAGCATTACCGACAATACCGCCAACGAGACCATGATCTCGACAAGCGTGAAACCAGACGCTGTATTTCTGGCCTGACTCACAGATCCTCCGCCCGACCAACGTTTATTGGTTGCTCAACTCCACTGGCGACCTGCCAACGATCATCGCTGAAACCCTTTTCAATAAGCACCTTGAAATCAGGCATTAGCTCGCCGTTGGATAGAAACATGACATGCGGGCGAGTTTTTTCATCAATCTTGAATGCTTCACTCAGTTCCAGTTCCACACCAACGCCCGAGACTTCTACTTCGATATCGAAATCATCCGGCCACTCACGCTTGCGAAACGTGTTGCTTTCATAGGCAACCCATTTACCGGTACGGTTATCGCCATCAAGCATTAAAAACTGATAATCACCATCCGTGAATCGAATACCGATTTCACGGGTTTTGAATATTGCCTCTTCAGAAGCACGCTGCATGAGTTCAGCAAGACGCAAAGATTCTGTGCGCAGTTGTTTTTTTTCACCACCGAAATTGATGCGTGGCACTATAACACCGGTTAACACTGCCATCATGGCGATGACAACAATCAGCTCGAGTAGCGAAAATCCGTGTTGTTTTTTCAGTTTTGGTGATTTCAAGTTTTTTACATTTTAAAAATAAAAGGCGCGAATCACCATGACCGCGCCCCTTGTTATCGATTATACCAAATGGCGTTGTTTACTAAAGATTCCAGTTTCCAATATCTGCATCTTCACCTTCACCACCTGATTGCCCATCACGACCAAGTGAGTAAATGTCGATGTCTGCATTCTCACCGGGGCTAACATATAGATATTCTTTACCCCAGGGATCTTTTGGCAGTCTGTCCAGATAACCACCGTCTTGCCAGTTTGGCGCTTCCGGCTCACCGTTGGGTTGTTCCACCAGCGCCATCAGGCCCTGCTCTGAGCTGGGATAGTTGAAATTCTCCAATTTATACATTTGCAACGCCGACTGAATACCACTGATTTCAGTCTTTGCCTTGGCAATGCGCGCCTTGCCGGGCTGGCCGAATATTTTTGGCGCAACGACAGCTGCCAAAATCCCCAGTATCGCCACCACGGCAATCAATTCAATCAAACTGAAACCCGATTGTTTCGTTTGCTTTCCGGTTAATTTTGAGGCCTGAGTCTGGCTCGACTTCAAAGTTTCAGCGGTATTTGTACGAGTCACTCGATTCATCACTCTTCTTTGGCTCCAATCTTGAATTTTTCATTGATTACGCTGCACCAGCGCTGGCTTACAACCTAGGTATTCAGCGTCGTCTAAAAACACTTAAGTGTAGATAATTATAACGGCTACAATGGCGCTGCCTGTTACTGTACTGATAAACCGCGCCAGGATAAGTTTCCATTGCAATCACCCCAATACGCAATCTTTACACAAAAATTAAGCCCCGCCCACAGGCTCGCTCTGATGGTCGGGATTCTGTGTTTGATATTGCAAATCAGCGGTTTGCCAGAGCTGCTGAGATTTAGTCGGGATGAAATTATGGCCGGACAGTGGTGGCGATTGCTGACCGGCAACCTCGTGCATCTGGGTTATTCACATTTATTGTTAAATTTGGCAGGCCTGGCAGTGATCAGCGCGCTGCTGGGACAATCCATGGGCGTTAGAGCCTGGGCAGTGACAGGTTTAATCAGCATGGCGGGCGTCGGACTGGGCTTATTACTTTTTGACCCTCAACTGAAATGGTACGTTGGTCTTTCCGGCGTACTGTACGGCTTATTGCTGGGTGGGGCAATTGCAGAATTTCGCCAGCAGAAACTGATTGCTGTGGTCGTGGGGTTGTACACTATTGGCAAGATTGTCTGGGAGCAGCTGCACGGCGCCGTGGAAAGCAGTGAAAAATTAGCCGGCGGCACGGTTATTGTCAACGCACACATGTACGGCATGATAGCGGGAGCGATCACAGTTCTGGCGCTTTTGGGGATAAGCAGGTTAACTCAGCGGGCAACATAACTAATTTCTAAACATTGCCATATTCGTGTGCCTCATCACCCATCCAGCGTTTAATCAAAAGCGAGATTGTATCTGGAGAATGTCGCTGGATATGATCGCTTAGATATTTTACCTCGTTCAGTAATTTTTTATCCCGCATCAAATCTGCGATGCGGAAATTCATCGCTCCGGTTTGGCGAGTCCCCAGCATTTCTCCTGCGCCGCGCAGTTCAAGGTCCTTCTCGGCAATGGCAAACCCGTCATTGGTCTCGCGCATAATACTGATGCGATCTCGCGCACGCTGACTTAATCCGTTTTCGTATAGTAGAACACAACTGCTCTGCACGCTGCCACGCCCCACCCGACCGCGTAACTGATGTAATTGAGACAGACCCAGGCGCTCTGCGTTTTCGATAATAATTAGTGAAGCATTAGGTACATCCACACCAACTTCTATGACGGTAGTTGCCACCAGCAGCTGGGTATGATGATGTTTAAATTGCATCATCGCGTGTTCTTTTTCAGCACCACGCATACGACCATGCACCAGAGATATTGTGACTTCAGGCATATGCTCGGATAGCTCTTCAAATGTTCCCTCTGCTGCATTCGCCTGAAGTACCTCTGATTCTTCGATCAGAGTACAAACCCAATAAACTTGCCTGCCCTGTGCTACCGCAGCGGCGACCCGGTCTATTACTTCCTGCCGTCTGGTATTCGCAATGGCTACGGTGGTGATCTGTTGTCGACCGGGGGGCAACTCATCAATGACCGAATAGTCGAGGTCGGCATAACCCGTCATCGCAAGCGTTCTGGGTATCGGCGTTGCTGTCATGGTTAACTGATGCGGCACCAGGCCATCAGAAACGCCTTTTTCCCGTAACGATAACCTTTGATGCACACCAAACCGATGCTGTTCATCAACGATGGTCAGGCCAAGATTTTTAAAACTTACATCGCGTTGAAAAAGTGCATGGGTTCCTACCGCAATGCGAGTATGGCCGAGCGCTATCGACTCGATTACATCACGTCTCTGGCGCACACCCAGCTTGCCTTTTAGCCAGCCGATCTGGATACCCAGAGGTTCAAAGCAACTGGTGAAACTTAATAAATGTTGCTCAGCCAGAATCTCCGTCGGTGCCATAATCGCTACTTGATACCCGGCGCCGGCCACCATCGCGGCGGCAGCGGCAGCAACCATGGTTTTTCCTGAACCAACATCACCCTGTATCAAACGCAACATCGGAGAGGCCGTGCTCATATCAAGGGAGATCTCGTTGATTACCCGGGTTTGAGCTCCAGTTAGTGTGAACGGTAACGATGCGATCAGCTGATTACAGAGCTCGCTGCAGGGTTCAACTTCAGGAGCAGCCAGGGATTTTGACTGCTGCCTAACCCGCTGCACACTCAGGCGATGCGCAACAAGCTCTTCCAGCGCCAGGCGCTTTACCGCCAAGTGGGCACCCTCCAGTAACGATTCAACGCTGACCTCCGGAGGTGGGCGATGCACCGTGAACAACGCATCAGCGAGGGTGATACTGAATTCACCGGCGTGATCAAAAAGTTCTGTGGATTCAGGCAGCAATTCGGCAAGTTCGGTTTTAGCCAGGTACCGCAGTGCGCCAGAGGTTATTTTACGCATCGATAACTGATGCAAACCCTCTGTGACAGGGTAGATTGGTGTCAAATTTTCAGCCATCGTCGGCACCGTACCGGCGCTGATAATGTCATATTCAGGGTGGACTATTTCGAGCGCCGAAGGCCCGCGCCTGACTTCTCCAAAACAGCGTACCCGAGTGCCGTGAGTCAGCTTTTCACGCTGTTGCTTATTGAAATGAAAAAAACGCAGGCACAGTACCCCCGTGCTGTCTTCGATTGTGCAAACCATGGAGCGCCTTCTACGAAACAGCACCTCAGTAGAAACAATCGACCCTGTGCATACCACCTCCATGCCAGGCAAAAGATCGCCGATTGGCACTTCTCTGGTGCGGTCCTGATATCGAAGCGGCAAATGAAACAACACATCCTGGATTGTCTTGATTCTAATTCGAGCAAGCTTCTCCGCCAGCTTTGGCCCAACCCCTGAGAGTTGAGTGATCGGTACGGACGAAAGATCCATTAGCCCGAACACCGCCAAAGCATCATTTTCACCTTTTTAAATCCGGCGCAACGCTTGTGAAAATGTCAGGTATTTAGAACCATCACGCCTTCCACCTCAACCGGTACATCTTTAGGCAGCTGCGCCACACCGATTGCCGCACGTGCGGGATAAGGCGCTTTGAAAAAATCGGCCATAGCTTCATTCACTTTCGCAAAATCGCCGAGGTCGGTCAGGTAAACCGTCAGCTTCACAATATCCTCAAGACTACCTCCGGCAGCTTCACAGACTGCTGCAAGGTTGGTAAACACCTGTTTAATTTGCCCTTCTACACC
>CAZNOB010000062.1:24742-26333 GCA_964574535.1 uncultured Granulosicoccaceae bacterium
CTTCACAGACTGCTGCAAGGTTGGTAAACACCTGTTTAATTTGCCCTTCTACACCTCCGCCAACCACTTCCATAGTGTCAGGATCAAGCGGAATCTGACCCGACAAGTAAATCGTGTCACCCACTTTAACTGCTTGCGAATACGCGCCAATAGCACCTGGGGCTTTATCTGTTGCAATGATTTGTTTTGCCATCGTTTTGTCTCGCGTACTTGTTAAAAATGTCGGTTACAACTACAGAGTATAACCAAGAAACGATGACACGGAACGGCCAAAGCACTTCAGAGCCTGCGCACGCTCTGACAAGTAAACTCCTAGGCACGCCTCGCGCGAAGCGTTGCCTTAAGACTGCGTACGCGTTTTATTAGACGGCCAAGATGGTTTCGATCAGTCACCGCTACTCTGAATGTCAGTATGGTGATCTTGTCGCTATTGCGCTCAAAACGGATATCTTCGATATTGGTGTCCATTTCGGACATCACATTTGCCACTTTCGCCAGTGCGCCAGGTACATCATTTATATCTACCTGCATCTGAGTGGTAAAAGGCCCGGTGATATCTGTACCCCATACAACCGCAACCCACTCTCTTGAACGACGCCGCTGTCGCGACACATTCTGACAATCAGCGCGATGAACAAGAACCCCTTTTCCGGCGGTGATCATTCCATGGATATTGTCACCGGGAATTGGCATACAACATTTTGCCAGTGAAATGATTGCATCTTCACCACCCTCAACAATGAGGGGCCCCGGATCAGCAGAACCGGGCGTTTTCAGGCGGTGATCAATTTCTGTTGACCGATCCCCTTTGTTCAGCAACCAGGCGGCAACCATGCTGGGTATATGATTCCCCAAACCCACTTCGAAAAACAGCGTATCAAGATCGGGCAGACTCATTTGCTTTAGTACATCGTCTATGGAACTTTGATCAATATCTTCCAGACTCGACTCATGACGACTTAAACCACGCTCAATCAACTGCCGTCCAAAACCAACGGTTTTGTCGGCGCTCTGGTTCTTCAGGAAGTTCCTGATTGCATTACGCGCTTTTGGTGTCACCACGAAGTTCAACCAATAGGCATTGGGACGCTGATCATCCGAGCAGATAATTTCAACGGTCTGGCCAGATTCAAGCAGTGCGCTCAGTGGTGCCAGTTTGCGGTCTATTTTGACCATATGACATCGATTGCCAATATCCGAATGGACCGCATAGGCAAAATCAACTGCAGTCGCATCTTGAGGTAATCGGTAGATATCGCCCATCGGTGAGAACACAAAAATCTCGTAGGGAAACAAATCCACTTTAACGTTCTCATAAAATTCAAGCGTATCTGCACTGGTTTCCTGCATATCGACCAGATTGGCCAGCCACTGATGTGCACGTTGTTGCGCGCTGTTAGACTGACCTTCTTTGTACATCCAATGGGCGGCAACCCCGGTTTCTGCAAAGGTGTTCATTTCTTCAGTGCGAATTTGCACCTCGATAGGAACAGCAGCCGGGCTGAACAATACGGTGTGCAAAGACTGATACCCATTGCTTTTAGGTATCGCTATGTAGTCCTTAACCTGCTTTGGCAGAGGGTTATGCACA
>CAZNOB010000063.1:0-3277 GCA_964574535.1 uncultured Granulosicoccaceae bacterium
TAATCAGTGGCGTAATATGTTTCCTGATTTTGCCACGCCGTGCTCTGCTCTTTAAGTATAACCATGCCTTGATACGCCGAATATTTCTGCGGATATTGAAGCGAAGGTAGATAACACGATGATCGTCTTTGATGATTGGTACAACGTCCGTTATAAGAGGCAGAAGTTTTCCTGTGACGAAGTTGCCAATGAAGTTAGGCACCATTTTCAGCAGAATCGGGCTTAGCAATCGCCACAGGTGTATGGTGAGCCGCCAAAGAAGCAGAACTATTTCCCAGGCCAGATCGAACAATAGTACAGAAACGCCTAATATGGCTTGCCCTGCAAGGATTAGAATAATACAAAGTACAAGGCCTAACGCCAGCCGTTTCTTTCGCTCGGTGCTATGCTTCCACCACCGTGCAACACGACCAATCGGGGTAGTTCTCAATTGCCGCATGGCCAGTTTTGGCAACAGTCTGAGTCCCCGCCGTTCGTGTCCGAACAATAGATTTAACAATACGCTGGCTGCAACAAATCGGGCGGACAGGCTCAGGACAAGTCGTGTAGCCTGCCGAATCATTTTTTTAGCGGACCAGGCTTTCCAGCCACTGAGAATGGTTGCCAGTAATGCAGCTAATTCGCCGATCAAGCTGTACAGTTTTGCCCCTGTATGCATCCAGAGCCAAATTAATAAAGCGGGCAGGGTTTTAAGTAGAAAGGGTTTTGTTAAAAGCCAGAACTTGAGGATTGGGGCGAGAATTACATCCAGGCCAAGAAAAACCAAACTGTACCAGGACACAAAAAAGCAGGCTAAAAAAATACTGACCCACGGTAAAGCCACTACTGATAAATGCCGCCTTATTTCGATAAGCAGGCGGTACAGTAAATTGCCGAGTTTGTCTTTGAGTGTTTTCAGTTTTCTGCGATATATATAGTTTAGTTGTCCAGGTTTTCTTTCAAAGAAGATGGGGATATTATACTATATAAAAAGCATTTAACGTAGTAAGTCAGCCAGTCTTGCCGAAGTTGTCGAGTAGTGAAATGAACTGATTTTCTGAGACCTCACTATGGCTGGATCATGCCTTAGTTTCAAGAGATCCGCGCTATGCGCGAGTTTTTCGGTTGCTGAATAACAAGGATCAATTAGTCGATTTAGTCGTTCCAGGTCATCCAGGTACTATCCATCTGTGAAAAGCTGGTGCACCCAAGCTGCTTCAAAGCACGGTTTATTTCATCGCGATATATTTCAACTACCTGATCCGCGCCCGCAGTTCCCATTCCACCCATGCCCCAAAAAAAACTACGCCCGGAAAAACTCATTTGAGCACCGAGGGCTTTGGCTCTGACAACATCAAGTCCGGTTCTGATTCCACTGTCGATCATTATGGTCATTTTATCGCTGCCGTAATGAGCCAGTTTTTGCAGACTTTGTACGGATGAGGGTGCTGCGTCCAGTTGGCGACCTCCATGATTGGAAATAACCACGCCATCAATTCCCATGTCGATAGCGGCTTTCATATCTGGCTCATGTTGCACCCCCTTTAGAATTAGGGGGCCGTCCCAGAGTTTGCGTATAAGTTCTATGCGTTCGCGGGTGACACCTTGCATATTGAGGTTGGTAATAAATTCACTTAGCCCTTGACTGGGGGTTTCTTTGTACCGCAAAACATTTACAAAATCGGGGCGACCATTTTTTAGTGTGTTGAGTGCCCACGCCGGGTGAATCATGGACTGCCAAATGATGTTGGGCGTGAAGTCAAAGGGGAGCTTTAAATTGTTTTTTAATTCGCGATTTCGTTTAGCGCCGACCGGGATGTCAAGTGTCACCATAAGTGCGTGGTAGCCTGCTGCTTTGACCCGACTGAGTATGTCTTTCATCACCTCAATCTTTTTGGGTACGTACAATTGGAACCAACAGACATCGGGCGCTGCCTGGGCGATTTCGTCGAGATCGGTAGTGCTCATTGTGCTGAGCGTGTAGGGGATATTGGCTTTTTGGGCTGCAGTTGCCAACGCTATTTCAGCACCAGGCCACATCATGTTTCCCAGACCCACTGGAGGAATGCCAAAAGGCATCGCGTATTGTTTGCCGAAAACACGAGTGGTAAGGTCGGCGTGGGATACATCTTTGAGATAGCGGGGTGTGAGCAATACCTTGTGCCAGTCCTGACGGTTGCGGCGTTTACCTGCTTCCTGATCTATACCGCCATCGACGTAGTCATAGGCAAAGTTTGGTATGCGCTTTTTTGCACGTAGTTTTAAATCGGCAACGCTTGGGTACTTGGTGTTGTAGTTCATAGAGTTGATTCACGGACGTGGCATTGCAGTGAAGCAGTAAAGAATTCTATAGACTACTCTATTTCAGCCAAGGCTGACAGGGTGGGATGGGCGCTGCTGATTCAGTATACAGAATATAATTTTTAATGCTAACGCCACGCTGCGCCGGTAAACAGCGATTGTCCGCGTGCCGTCATGTATACATTTAGGAGGGCCCAGATGCCGATGGTTTGTTTTACCCGTTTAGCGGGATCACTTTTTCTATAAGCCATCCAGAGCAATGGAGCCTGCCACAAGGCGAACATAAGTAACCACCAGGATAACGGAATAACTCCCAGAAGTGATGCAATCAATCCGAGTACGGCTACTGTAATGGCGAGTAATTGAACTAGTGGAAATAGTATGCTGGGTAGTTCAGAGAGTGAATAGTTGTGCTGACGAAACCCCTCAATATTGCTGACGCCACGCCATCTTTCTTTGTCGTAAAAACGTTTGATTGTTCTGGCTTCACCGTGATGAACAGCATTGATTCTTGCATCACAGATAATGTCTCCCTGTTCAGCCAGTCTGGTCGACAGATCGTAGTCCTCGCAGGTAACCAGCTTTGTATCGAAGCCATTGGCCGCATTGAAGGCATCTCGTCGCACAAACATGTTCATGGATTCCAGCCACTCTACTGCTACAACTGGATTTTCAGCGCTGCCTTTTTTTCGAACCTGATACCAGCATTCCTGTACCCAGGTTGATTGCTCTGGAATGCCGGGTGGATTGCCAAATGCTTTGACAGTGTCATCCTGCAGATAGGGTTCAAGTGAGTGGAACCAGTTTTCCGACACTGTACAATCAGCATCAATGAACGCCAGAATATCGCCAGTGGCTTTCTTCGCGCCAATATTTCGCAGTCCTGCGACCGTGATGTCGGGTTCGATGTGGATGGTGGCGTTGTGTTTTTTAGCAACGTTGACGGTATCGTCATCTGACCCGTTATCGATAACCAGTACTTCATGGGTCACAGCCG
>CAZNOB010000063.1:3377-25631 GCA_964574535.1 uncultured Granulosicoccaceae bacterium
GAATTAGCCACCATCCCGGCGGTGCATCTTGTATGCCTGATAGTGGAAATGAAAGGCTTAATCGATATATTGTGACGCAATGGTGATTAGCGAAATATTTGAAGCCAGGGCTATTGAGGTGTATCGCCGGGGCTGCCTATGTACAATGGTGAGTCCGACGACTAATTTTGTGGAACCGATCTGTGATTTTGTTCGACGACTGATGTTTGACGATTTACCATTGTTAAAATTATTAAGGGTATAGAGTGGCGCAAAAGTATTACGTAGTCTGGGAAGGTCGGGAGACTGGCGTGTTTGATGACTGGGCCAGTTGTAAAAGGCAGGTCGAGAAATTTGCCGGTGCACGCTATAAGTCGTTCCCGAATCAGGCGCAGGCGGAGGCGGCATTCAAAGAGGGTGCTGGTAGTGCTTCCGGGAAAAAATCAGCTTCTGCAGGCAAAAATGCACCACGTAAAAATACTGTAAAAACTTACAACGCCGAAGAAATCAGCGGTCTGGACTTTGACACGATGATTTATACCGATGGCGGTTGTGAACCGAACCCCGGGGAAGCAGGTTCTGGTATGGCCATTTATAAGGGAGGCGAGGTTAGCGAGTTATGGTACGGGCTGTATAATCCTCAGGGGACGAACAACACGGCAGAGCTTAACGCCTTGTATCAGGCAATGATGGTGGCCGAGGATGAAATTTCTGCCAGTCGTTCCGTGGCCATTTTATGTGATTCCAAGTATTCCATTCAGTGCATCACGCAATGGGCAGCGGGCTGGGAAAAACGTGGCTGGACCAGAGCCGGTGGCGAGATCAAAAATTTGTCTTTAATTCAGTCGATGTACTCGTTATACCAGTCGCTGAAGGATGATCTTAAAATTCTACATGTGAATGGTCATGTCGGGGTAGAGGGGAATGAGCTGGCCGATCGAATGTCGATTATGGCTATCGCAGAAAACGCGACAGATTTTATTCGTTACCCTGACGCTATTAACATTGATGAAATTCTGGCCTTGCGTGCAGGGTGATTATCGAGCAGATTTCTTATCAGCGATCAACGACAGAATTTCAAACATCACCGCGCTGGCAACATACGCTGTGATGTTGTTAGGTGAATCTTTAGTCGGCATCATGCAAACCACATCACCGCCGATCACGTTCATGCCACGCAGACACTGTAGCAGCGCTCTGGTTTCATCCATCTTCAGGCCTTCTTCAGCGGGTTCCAGGTTGGATACAGCAGGTGCGACAGAGGGGTCAAGACTGTCGAGGTCAAAGGTGATATAAACCGGCTTGCCGGCTAAGCGTTTTTTTATCAGTTCGCAGGTAGCTTGTATGCCGATTTCCCGATACCGTTTCATCGGGATAACCTCGTAGCCTAAATCATAGGATGGTTGTAGCCAGTCAAGTGTTCGCGGGTTGCCGCGCAGTCCCAGTTGTATAGAGGTTTTTGCATCGACGTCGCCTTGATGCACAAGATAGGATCCCCAATGAGCAGCTGATTTTTTTGCCCCCAGAAAATGATCGAGTTGTTCGAACACATCAGTATGTGCATCAATGTGCAGCAGTGATACCGGCATGCCATCGGCCAGTTTTCCGCCGCCCAGCGCTTGCACAATACCACCGGTGATCGAGTGGTCACCGCCAATTGAAACCGGATTCACCATTGCCTGATCAAGCTCTGTGACAAAGTCTGTGATTCTCTGGATGCATGCTTCATTGTCGTTCGCTTCGGGAAAGGGGACGTCCCCGACATCGGCAATACTAGCGGCCTTAAATGGTTCGATGCCGTACTCGAGGTGTACGCGCCGCAACTGGCGCGACACATGGCGGGTAGCGCGTGGCCCCAGATGTTGATCCCGCTCTGTGGTGCCATTACCGGCTGAGTGTGGTACGCCTAGCAGGGCGATATCTATTTCATCGAGTCGCTTATGGTGTTCGCAGCCGAATAATGTTGGTACGCCCCACCAATAGAGTGAGTCCATCATCTGTTCCGGGGTAAAATCGCTGTTATCGGTCATTGGGATCTGCCATTAGCGGGTGACTTTGGGTAAAATGCATAGCATTTCGTATAACAAGTTTGCGCCGACCAGGGCGGTATTGCCACTGGTGTCATATGGCGGCGATACTTCTACCAGGTCGCCACCAACGATATTTAATCCCTGACAGCCACGCACCAGTTCCAGTGCCTGCCAAATGGTTAGCCCGCCTATCTCTACCGTGCCTGTGCCCGGTGCGAATGCAGGATCAAGACTGTCTATATCGTAGCTAAGATAAACGGGGGCATCACCGATGGTTTTTTTAGCGTCTTCAATTAACGGAGTGAGCGATTTACCCCAGCATTGTTCTGCCTGTACTACGGTGAAGCCCTGATCGCGTGACCAGTTAAAATCATCAGGCGAGTAGCCGGTTCCGCGCAGACCAATTTGAAACACTTTGTTGTTGATTAACAGTCCGTCGTCAACGGCTCGCCTGAATGGTGTGCCATGGGCGATTTTCTCACCAAACATTTCATCGTTGATGTCGGCGTGAGCATCGATATGAATAAGCGCTACCGGTCCGTGTTTTTCTTTCATTGCCCGTAAAATCGGGTAGGTCAGTGTGTGATCCCCCCCGAGTGTTAGCGGAATACAATCGTGCGTTAAAATTTCATTGTAGTGAGCGGTGATGATATCGACGGTTTTATTAAGGTCGAAGGTATTGATTGGCACGTCACCAATATCGGCTACTTGCATTTTCTCAAAAGGTGCGGCGCCGGTAGCCATGTTATACGGACGTAACATGCAAGACTCTGCGCGTATCTGCCGAGGGCCGTGCCGTGTGCCAGAGCGATTAGATGTACCGATATCGATGGGAATACCGACAAAGCAGGCATCCAGCCCGGCAGCAGATTCCTGTGTGGGCAATCGCAACATGGTGGCGGGACCACCAAAGCGTGCCATATCATTACCGCCAAGGGGTTGATTAAATTCGGTACTCATTGATTGCCTCGTCCAGTACACAGGTGTGGTGGAATATTGGGTAGCCCGAATTATTCATGAGATGCCATCGGTTGCGTGAATAATCCGGGTTTAGTGGCTATTTGTCTTTTAAATATTCAACAATTCGTCTGCACGCTTCGGTTAGTTCTGCTTCACTGAGAGTGAATGATATTCTTACCCAGCCGTCTGCGCTTTTCCCGAACGCACCGGCATCAAGAACCGAGACGCCGGTGGCCCGATACAGCGCCCAGCAAAACTCGTTACCGGTCATGCCGTATTGTCTGATATCTACCATGACGTACATGGCTGCTTGTGGTTTTAGTACGGGCAGCCGTTCTGCTTTGGCCAGTTCGGTGCAGACCAGATCGCGTCTATGTTGATAGATATCACGCATCTCAAGGCTGGCTTTGCGCTGGTCCGTTAGTGCGGTAGTAGCGGCTTCCTGTATGAATCCGGCCAGCCCGTAGAGCATGCACAGAGCAAGATTATCATAGTGAGGTGCGAGTATTTCAGGGCCGATGCTCCAGCCGATTCGCCAGCCGGTCATTGCATGCGATTTGGATAAGCTGTTGATGGTGACGGTGCGCTCTGCCATTCCAGGCAAGGCCGCAATAGACCGATGTTTGCCATCAAAGATTAAGTCAGTGTAAACCTCATCGGAGATGACCCAGAGATTATGTTTGATCGCTATTTCGGCAATAGATTTTAATTCATCTTCTGTCATCACTACCCCAGTGGGATTGTTTGGAGTGGTAATAACAATGGCACGTGTCTTCGGGGTAATGGCTTGTTCAATTAGTGTTGCGTCTGGCCTGAACCCGTTTTCGGCAGGCTGCGCTACCGGAACAAGTTTAGCGCCACCGATTTGCAGGCAGGCTTCGTAACTGACATACATGGGCTCGAGTGCGATCACTTCATCGCCGTGGTCAAGCAGGATCAGACTGGTGGAGAACAGGGCATTCTGGGTGCCTGCAAAAACAAATACGTTATCCCGGTTGGTGGGAACTCCGGTAGATTTTTGAAAATCTGCAGCGATCGCCAGCCGCAATGAATCGCGACCGGGCACAGAGGCATAATGTGTGTCACCCGCCTGCAGCGCGGCAACTGCTCGATCAATAATGGGGGCGGGCGTTGGAAAGTCCGGATCACCCACGGATAACACGATCACGTCTTCGCCATTGTCTGCAGCGCGTCTGGCTTCGGTATGGATCTCCCATGCTTCAGCGCCTTCACCGCTAATACGGTGACACAGAGATGATAGTTTCATAGTGTGATTGCTACGTTGGTTTAACAGCCTGAAGTCAGTGTGCCGGATCGACTCAAAACGTACATATGTGCAGTTTGTTTGTTCCAGTACACTAAAAAACAGCTTCAATTAAGTAGGGGCCTTCACAAGCCAACCCGGCTTTGATTGCTTTGATCAGTCCATCGGTGTTAGTGACCGCTACGGCATCAACACCCATACCTTTGGCCAGTGCCACCCAATCGAGATCGGGGCGGGTGAGTTCCATCATATCTGTCGCAATGCTGCCTGCATTAGCGCCGACGTTGCGAAGTTCGTGTTTTAGTATTGCGTAGGCGCGGTTGGATAAAAGAATGGTCGTGACATCAAGGTTCTCGCGAGCTTGTGTCCACAGTGCCTGCAACGTATACATGCCGCTGCCGTCAGCCTGTAGTGCGACCACCTTGCGGTCAGGACACGCCACGGCAGCCCCGGTTGCCAGCGGGAAGCCAATGCCGATGGATCCGCCGCAAATTTGTAACCAGTCATGTGGTGCAGCGCCAGCGGTTTGTGAAGGCATATCCCGCGAGGCAGTAATGCCTTCATCGACGACGATAGCGTTTTCGGGGATCAGGTTGCTAACGATGGCCGCTATAGTTGTGGTATCCAGAGCCGAATTGCCAGGTAACGCAGGTAGTTGTGATGGTTGCAGTATGGGGGAGGTATTTTGTGCATTAAGTACATTGGCCAGTTCTTCGAGTGCGCTGACGCTGTCTTCGTCGACATCAGCAAGTACGTGTACGCTGGCCTCTGGTGGCCACAGGCAACTGGGTTTGTCCGGGTAGGCAAAAAATGCTACTGGTGCTTTAGCGCCAACGCAAATGATGTGTTTATACGGGGCCAGTGTTTTAAGTGCAGCATCAACAACGTAAGGCACGCATTCAAGTGGTGGCCTGCCGGCGCCGCGTTCGAGCCTTGCGTTTGATGTCTGTCCTAAAAGCTTTGCGCCGGTGTGTACTGATATTTTACTGGCAGTAGCCAGTGGTTGTTCACGCAGACAATGTCCGGTCATGATAAGCACGGCAGGTTCGCCGCTTTGCAATACTTTGGCAATGGCGTTGATACGATCAGTTGACGCTTGTTTGGCTGGCGGTGGTTGTATTTTTTCAGCGGGAGCGGCAGCGCTGTCCCATGCGGTATTGGCTGGTAAAATCAAGCTGGCTACCTGACCTGGGTAAGTGCATGCCTGAGCAACCGCGACAGCACCATCACTGGCAATATCCTTTGAGGAGCGGCTGGTTTTCACCCAGTGTGATACCGGTCGGGCTATGCCCTCGATATCTGCAGTTAAAGGTGCATCATGTTCTACATGATAAGTTGCGTGTTCTCCAATGATATTCACTACTGCACTTTGTGCTTTACGTGCGTTGTGCAGATTGGCCAGGCCATTGCCAAGGCCGGGGCCCAGATGCAGCAGCGTGACAGCCGGTTTATCTGCCATTCGGTAGTAACCATCAGCGGCACCAGTGACCACGCCTTCGAACAAGCCCAGCACACAACGCATGCCGGCAATTTTATCCAGTGCTGCAACAAAGTGCATTTCGGATGTGCCGGGATTAGAAAAGCATACTTCAATGCCTGAGTCGATTAAGGTTTCCACCAGCGTTTCTGCGCCGTTCATGGTATTGGTCTGTTCAGTCATACGGGCTTCACTTTAGCTGGAGGGTGGTGGTAAATCATTCACTTGATAGTTGTCGCACCAGACTTCGATTTTTTGTATTGCATTATTGCCAAACCCCGCTGTATCCCACGGTGCGGTTAACGGTTGTGTATTGCCGTTGGCATCGGTTGCCCGGCAGCTCAGTTCATGTGTGCCGATTTCAGCCTGCCAGTCGCAGTGCCAGCTAACCCAGGCGTATGGATTGTCAGAGCCTTGCAGTATTGCGTCTTGCCAAATTCCATCAGCGCCGAATTCTACTTTGGTGACGGGCACGCCGCCACCGCCCCACGCTTTACCGACAATTTTTACCGGGCCAGGCTTGATCAGTCTTTTACGAGTGCTCCAGTCGGGAACACCTGGTGGCACGAGTAGTGATTTTACCCGGATGGTGGTGACCGGTTCGCCATGGTCTGTCGGTTTATCACGGTACATATAAGTACCAGTTTGTTGATGGCCCTGAAATTTATGGTTGATTGCCTGTATTTCGTTAAGCCATTTAACACTCGCCATACCATACCAGCCTGGCACAATCAGTCGCATCGGAAAACCATGCTGCGGTGCAAGCGGCTGTCCGTTCATTTGCCAGGCGATCATGACGTCTTTGTGCATTGCCATTGCAGTCGGCAAACTGCGTGCAAAGTTGTGAACCTTACCGCCATCGATACCGATATCTGTGCCGTGGAAAACCAGTTCGATGCAGTCATCAACGATTCCGCCCAGAGTTAATAGATGGTGAAGTGCTGTGCCAGTCCAGTCTGCGGTGCCAACCGCTTCTGTGCCCCAGGGCTGACTGGGCCATCTTGGTGACACCAGGCGGCGGCCATTGCCGGCACATTCCAGGGTGACCCGCCGGGTCACCGCAGGCAGTGATTTGAGGTCGGCCAGAGACAGCGTTTGTTTGTTTTGGAATAGCCCGCTGAGTGACAGTGTCCAGTCTGTCGGGTTTGCCACCATTGGGATATCAAAGTGGCTGAGCAGATAGTGCGCGCCGACCGGAGTGATATCGTGCTGCAGTGTTTCCAGCAGGGTGCCGCAATTTCGGTTAGCCAGTGCCAGCTCAGATTCACTGTATTGATCTTCTGTGTGGGCTTTTTTTACCGGATTCAGAATAGGGTTGTCAGTGGTCATCTGCAGTTGGATTGTGTTGATTGGTGGTCAGGCTTGTTCTTTACGCAGGAACACCGGTTCGCTTTCTGTAGACAGTTTCTTGTTGTATTTGTAGCCTGCGGTATTGAAGTCTTGCAGGTCAACTGCCTTTTTAATGCGATTATCTATAATGTAGCGGGCCATCATGCCGCGCGCTTTTTTTGCAAAAAACGAGATCAGTTTATATTCACCATTTTTACGATCTTTAAAGATTGGACTGATTAAATTGTGAGAAAGCTTGTGCTTGTTGACAACTTTGAAGTATTCGTTCGAAGCCAGGTTCACCACGATGGGTGACTTCTGGGTGGCGAGCTCGGCATTAAGAGAGTCTGTGACATTGTCTCCCCAAAAATGATAGAGATTCTGACCGCGTTTATTGACCAGTTTGGTACCCATCTCAAGGCGATAGGGCAGCATCAGATCCAGTGGGCGCAAAACGCCATATAAACCACTAAGAATTCGAAGATGCTTTTGGGCAAACTGCAGGTCGCGTTTGTTCATTGTGGCGGCATCAAGCCCAATGTACACATCACCCTGAAAGGCAAATATGCACTGCTTCGCACTGCCGGGTTTGAGTGGGAGTTTCCACGTCTTGAAACGATCAGCGTTAAGGTCCGCCAGTTTGTCGCTGATATGCATCAGCTTACCGAGGCGAGGAGCTGGCATGTTTTTTAGTTGATCAACCAGTTCACGCGAGTGATTCAGAAACTGTGGTTGTGTGTTATCCGGAATAAGCGGGGCTGATTCAAAATCAAGTGTTTTCGCCGGTGACACCAGTATTAACATGTTGGTAGCTCAAGAATGGTCTACCCGTAAGGTTACGTGTCAGCGCCTGTTGTCGCAATGCAAATTTTGTTATTCGGCTTCGGTTACGCTACTAAAATTCAGGGGACTAATTGTCCCCTGAAAATTGGGGGTGGGTTACTGCTACAACAATTTTTTTATTGGTATTTTGGTTTAGCTCGCTTATGCTGCGCGCTTTGGAGTGTCGAGTTCCGGCTTTCCGTAAATCACAGAGTGCGTGATACTGCCACGGTCAATACCGATATCTTTAAGCTGTGCGTCAGACAATGCGCGCAACTCTGCGATAGCTTTGCGATTCGCTCGGCGTGCCGCGCGAGCTTCGATATCATTGCCAGGTACGATAGAATTTTTGATAGAGGTTAAGATGTGTTTCATTGAATATACTCTTTTAGTTTTGGGTATGAAAAGAGTATGCGGCTGATGTTTGGAATCAACAATGGTGTGCTGACACCATAGTTATGTGAATTTAGTTCATCAATGTCTAAACGCGGCTTTTATGAAGCAGTCGTGCGGTTCTGTCCCGCTTTTTGCATTGCTCTCCTCCGGGTGCTGGCCAAATTTCGGATCAATATATATAGACGGCTCGAACCGAAAACCATTGGACAGCCGAAACGTGCCAGCACCTGTTTCTTTTGATTTGTAATATGACTCAGGAAACCGGTTTTCTGCTCATTGATGCGGCAGATTCCGTCGCCAGTAGTTCTATGACGCGCTCGCTTGAACCGAAGTAGTCGGCAATCACTATGTCAACATTCGGGTGCTCAAGCTGTTTTTCTTTAACTTCTGTTGGTATATCCTCGGCTACATGCCTGCCCTGAGATAGAAAGTAGGGATAGACCACAACAGACGTAGCTCCCTGATCAATGCAGTGTTGAATTCCCCCGGGGATATCCGGTTCTGCAAGTTCAAGAAAAGCACATGCCGTGTGGTCAGCATCGTTGGCCGGGTGGTTGCGCAGTTTATCGGTTAGTGTGCGTATTTCATCGTTAGATGCTTCGCGTCGACTGCCGTGGGCAATGATCAGTAAGGATTTCAAGTTGTGCACCCTGAGTTTAACTAAGTGGAGTCACTGACAGGCTTTCGACAGAAACGTGATCGTGCTTTAGCTTACGTATAAATTCAAGCGCCGGTTCAGTCGGTAAAGAATGCCTCAAAGCCGTTTTCCGGTTCGAAGTGATTTTGCTTCCAGATCAGTTTGGTGGGGCCAGGCATCTGCCGTTGCTTGTCCGGATGTTGCGGGTCACCCGGATAAGCCAGAGTGCGGTTGCCGTTGCTGTCATTAAAAACGGCAGGCTCAATGCAATAGGGGGGGTGCGCTTTTGCCCAGGTGAGTGTGGCATCAGTATCGGGGTGCCTTGCGAGAGCCGCCAGCGTCATTATTTGCGGTGGTGCTAAAGTGATTTTATTGTCACGGTAGGATTCCAGTGCATCACGCGCTGTAAACCAGGCGCTGTCTGTGGCCTCCTGACCATCGTGAATTGCCGTCTGATCCGTTGGCATCCGTGCTAAAAAGAAGCGCGCATCAAAGCGTTTTTTCATCATTGCCGGCGCATTCGGGGTGATCCAGCGGGACCACGGGATCAACTGATCAGGTGTGATCGTAACGCCGGTTTCTTCTTCTGTTTCACGGCACGCAGCGATAAACAGAGCGCTGGCGTGAGCGGTGTCCAGTGCTTGTTCTGCCAACATTATTTCGGGTGCTGTTGAAAGTGTACTGGTGACTGTATCGCGATGATTGAAGTCGTCCTGATCAAGTTTGCCGCCCGGAAACACCCAGGCGTTGTTCATCACGGTTGTGCTTGCACCGCGGCACAGCAAAAGAACTTCCATGGCCGGACTGGCGTCCCGCAATAACACCACTGTCGCTGCATCTCGCGGTGGTGTGGTGATGAAGTCATTGTTGAGAGTGGAGTTCATTGTCTGAGTTTATAGCCGGTTTTAAACATCCACCACACAATGGCAAGGCAGATGGCCAGAAAAAGCAAGATCATAAACAGGCTGATGCCCACACTGACATCACTGATTTCGAAAAAGCTCCAGCGAAAACCGCTAATCAGGTAAACCACAGGGTTGAACATGGTGACCGTTTGCCACATCGGAGGCAGCATGTTGACAGAATAGAAACTGCCACCCAGAAAGACCAGGGGAGTGATCACCAGAAGCGGTATCAATTGCAGCTTTTCGAAACTGTCTGCCCAGATGCCGATGATAAAGCCGAAAAGCGAAAACGTAATACAGGTTAACACCAGGAACGCCAACATCCAGAAGGGATGTTGAATTTGAAGGTCAACGAAAAAACCGGCTGTAAATAATATGATTGCCCCTATGATCAGTGATTTAGTTGCAGCCGCACCTACGTAGCCCAGAACAACCTCAAAGAATGATAAAGGGGCAGACAAAATTTCATAGATAGTGCCTGTGAACTTGGGAAAGTAAATACCGAAGGATGCGTTAGAGATACTTTGTGTCAGCAAGGACAGCATAATCAGGCCTGGTACTATAAATACACCGTAAGCTACACCTTCGACGGTTTGAATACGTGATCCGATGGCAGATCCAAACACCACAAAATATAAGCAGGTAGAAATTACCGGTGAGGCGATGCTTTGCGCCAGGGTGTTCCAGGTACGCATCATCTCATTGATGTAGATAACTCTGATGGCTTGCCAGTTCATTATTTTTCCCGAACCAGATTGACGAAAATATCTTCCAGTGAGCTTTGCGAGGTATGAATATCCCGAAGTATCAGTCCCGCTTCATTGACTGATTGCATTAATGCGGTTATTCCGGTTCGATCTCGTCGTGTGTCATAAGAGTAAATCAGGCTTTGACCGTCGCTGGATAGTTCGAGTTGATAGTTCGCAAGGTTTGCGGGGATTTCATTGATTGCCTGGCGCAGTTCAATGGTGAGTTGCTTGCTGCCCAGTTTGTCCATTAGTTCGGTTTTGTTCTCAACCAACAGCAATTCGCCGTTGTTAATAATGCCGACCCGATCTGCAATTTCTTCGGCTTCTTCAATGTAGTGTGTGGTGAGAATAATAGTCACACCGGATTCGCGCAGTTTGTTGACAAGGGCCCACATATCTTTGCGTAGTTCAACGTCGACACCGGCAGTGGGTTCATCCAAAAAAAGTACCCGTGGCTGATGTGACAGAGCTTTGCCAATTAATACTCTTCGTTTCATTCCACCGGAAAGGCTCATCAGAATGCTGTCGCGCTTTTCCCAGAGAGATAAATCCTTTAGCAGCTGTTCAAGATAAGCTGGGTCCGGGGCTTTACCATGTAAGCCGCGACTGAATGCCAGTGAGTTTGCTACTTTCTCAAAGGCCCCGAGTGTCAGTTCCTGTGGCACCAGACCGATCATCTCACGGGTGATTCGATACTCTTTTTGAATATCGTGCCCTGCTACCGTTACTGTTCCATCTGTTGGTGAAACGATTCCGCAGATAGTAGAAATAAGTGTGGTTTTACCAGCGCCGTTGGGGCCCAATAACGCAAGGATTTCCCCCTCCATGATATCCAGGTTGATATCTTTGAGTGCCTGATGTCCCGACCCGTAGGTTTTGCTCAGGTTTGAAATAGAAACAATCGGTTGCATTGTTGGCTACGATTACCTTCGTTGGGAGAGTTATAGGCAGTGGATAGACCCGCGCTCAACGTGGTGTTGTTGAAGGCTCTTAAAGTAGTTAGCGAGCTATGCTCGTGTTGTGGACAAAACCCTGACTTTGTTCAGCAGCAGTTCTCTGCCATTGGCAGCATGGGTGTGCTGGTCTGTTTCTTTTAATCCCGCGGCTTGCAGCCGATTAACGGTTGATTGGAGTTTTTTTACTTTAATCTCTCTTAGCAATAACTTGTCCGCGGCCTCCTGATATTGCAATTTCAGGTGACTGAGTTCGGCAACATCTGATTGAGTACTATCAGAGTGGCGATTTCCCTGACTGTCTAATTTACTGGCAGCGGCGAGGTCTTTTCCCGTGTTGTTGTCGGCTATCGAGTGGTTTATCGATGTTTCTGTTTTTTTGTGTCCGGGTACGCCAGCTATGGTTATGTTGGATTTACTGGCATTGGTATTTTCTGACACGGCGAACGTCGGCTGCGTTGCAGCAACAGAAACTGTGGTTCTGTCATCGTCATGGTTGCTGTTGCTGGGTGCCGTTTCAACAGCCGAGTGATCCTGGTTTTTAGCGTTTTTATTCCGGGTGCCGCTGTCCTGTTTCATTTGCAGTGCATCAAGCTTCGACTGCAATTCTTTGATGATGCGATCTTTATCTGCAAGTGCTTTTTTGTTTTCGTTATTGGTGGCCTCAGTAGTGGTGTTTGCAGAGAGCGTTCTTGCAATTGGCGGCCTGAGTTGGAGCTGTGCTTCTACTGAAGAGGCGATATGTCGTGATTTTGCCGCCGTTTGGTATTTGGGCAGATCTGATTTCTGTTTGTTGGTGGCAGGGTGCGTAGTTTGTGAATTAAAGACGAAGGTTTGGTCAGTTTGTGTTTTTGCAAATGATTCTGCTGGACGATCAGCAGTGTTCTCACGGCTTTGGTTTCCGGTGCTTTCTGGTCGATTTTTTTCGAAATCCGTGGCTCGGTCATCAGAGTGTTTTATCGCGCCATGCTGGTGTGGCAACTCGTCTGTTTGGTTTTTTCCTGTGATGGTTTCCTGCATGTTTGATGGTGCGAGCTTAACAGCGCCATTGTCTGTGTTGGTGCTGTTGTCGGGTAAGCCGTTTTTTGTTGCCCGCTGGGCGTCCATCGTTTGCGATGCGGAAGCCACTTCCGTTGGCGCTGCTGTGTTTTGTGTGGTCGTTTGTGTGGAGAAGTTTACGCTCTTACTTTTGTTCTCTGTTTCTGCCGCTTTATCAGAGACGTGATTGCTGCCGATTGAATGATCCGGACTAACTGGCGGCTGTGCTGAGTTGTGCTTCGAGGTGCTTTGATTTTGGGCAGTGTTCTCACGGCTTTGGTTTCCGGTGCTTTCTGGTCGATTTTTTTCGAAATCCGTGGCTCGGTCATCAGAGTGTTTTATCGCGCCATGCTGGTGTGGCAACTCGTCTGTTTGGTTTTTTCCTGTGATGGTTTCCTGCATGTTTGATGGTGCGAGCTTAACAGCGCCATTGTCTGTGTTGGTGCTGTTGTCGGGTAAGCCGTTTTTTGTTGCCCGCTGGGCGTCCATCGTTTGCGATGCGGAAGCCACTTCCGTTGGCGCTGCTGTGTTTTGTGTGGTCGTTTGTGTGGAGAAGTTTACGCTCTTACTTTTGTTCTCTGTTTCTGCCGCTTTATCAGAGACGTGATTGCTGCCGATTGAATGATCCGGACTAACTGGCGGCTGTGCTGAGTTGTGCTTCGAGGTGTTTTGGTTCTCGGTGGGGTTTACCCGAGTGGTGGCGTGTTCGTTGTTGCTCGCTACGCCGTTGCTTTTGTTTGAATCACCATCAGTGCTTAATGGATGGCGGGTGGTTGTGCTTGCAGAGCCTGGAAAAGCTGGCGCATCGCTATTGTTTGTTGGTGCGGCGTGATTGGCTTTTTTATGTTGGTCGCCAGGTCGCTGTATTTTGCCAGAGGCCGAGTTGTGGTCGCTTCGATGCGACCCGGACAGTGGATGAGCTGCTGTTTGGGGGTGAGTTTTGGTGGTTTGATTAGCTGCAGTCGTCGATGGGCTGTCTTGCGCTGTATTTTCTGCCTCTGGTGTCAGCGTTTTATTACTGTGTGCTTCGGATGAAGCGCTTCTGCCAAAAGTTAATGGAGACTTGTTCTCTGATTTGGTTACCGCGCTTGTCAGTGGAATCCCGGAGGTTTTGTTTGCATCACTGGAGGTTACAGAAGATGCAGTTTTTCCTGTGAGACTTTTGGTTGTAACGGCTAATGTACCGGGCGCGATACTGTGAGTAGTATGACCGTCGGCTGATCCATCTGGGTGGGGTAGTGAGGGTGAGATAAACCTTTTATTAATAGCTGAGCCGGTGTCTGTATTGTCGGCCGCTTGCTGAGCCGAATCTGTCGCCTGATGTTTGCCAGAAGAGATATCAGATGCGGTTTGATCTTTGTTGGGGAGATTTTGTTTCGCATCGTTTACCGGGACGGTGTTGAAGTTCGATGGTCGATTGGCGTCTTTTGTCGTTGGCCGGCCAGTGGCTGCATCGGTTACTGAGTGAGTGGTTGCGTGTTCCGCATGGCGTTTACCAACGGTGTCAGAGTAGCTGGAGGTGCCGAACAACGATCCATTGTTGCTGAGTTGGCCGCGCTGATAAGCCGTCGCGTTTTGCGGATGGTTCTCTTCTGATTGTGTGATCGCTCCATCAGCTAAATCGTCCTGAATCCGGGCACTTTTTGATTTCGATTCAGCGGGCTTGTCGGGCACGAATATCCATAAGAATATTGCCCAAAGAAGCAGCACGGAAAAAACGGGGAGAGCCACTGAAATTGCTGGAATTGCTAAGTTTGTTGCAGGTAACTCAATAATCAGTTCGCGCATGAAGTATCCGGTGAAAAACGTATGGACTGGTGTGCTGATGGTAACGGGTTTTGGCGGCTACCCGTGCGGTGTGCGGCATTGTAACCGTCGCTGCCAGCTCTCGTGGTTACAGAGTGTCGCCTGCATTCATCCAACGATTGGAGGGCTTCGATCCGGTTGGTCCTTGCTAACTGTTTAACTATCTGTATTTATTGAATATATAGTTTGATTTTATGGGAAGTTTTGCGATTAATCGGCGGCAGATTAGGGCATTGAAAAGGCTTGTGGTGACGTATTAAAAAACGGTAAGGTGTGCGAGGTTTTTTTAGGGGATATTCCCTGCTCACCAAAACGGTTGTGCAGTTTACGTTGGATTGAAAAAGTCTACTTTGATATCTCGATTGGCGCGGCCGTGCGGGTTCAATCGTCCGGTCGCAACTGCTTTAGTCTTTTTCATGGAATGAAGACGGTTTAGCCGCAGTGTGCAGTATGTAGTGCGGGAAGGATCGAATAGTCACGAGTTGCAATTGACAATCTTACCTATCAAACAGAGCTTTCTCCCAAGTGAATGAGTGATGATGGTAAAAAATGGTATTGACGTGGTCTGATGCCATGCGCAACGAACAGCGCTATTCGCACAGCATCAGCTACAAGTGGAATCAGATTGAGATAGAAATTCAAACTCGTAAATATTTTTGAAAGTGATTACCACTATCGGATGAATTACTTAACGTTTGCTACGTGATCTCCCGGCAGCAAACTTATTTTTTGCAGACTTGTTTCCCAACACTTTTTTACGCCGCCGAACCGGGCTCTCGCTGGCTTTGCTTTGTCCCTGTTCTCTGGGTGGCAAACCCGTATGCTGAGTCAGTATTGTGCCGGGTGCCGGTGTTCCCGGTTTTCGAGCAGCGGTGCTGTTTTTACGTCGAGGGCTGTGATAGGTGCCATCGGTTTGTGGTTGCCACAGCGGAATTAAGTGCTTTTTGCCGTTGCCGATTAAATCTGCACGGCCCATGTTTTTCAGTGCTTCGCGCAGCATCGGCCAGTTGTCCGGATCGTGGTAGCGCAGGAAGGCTTTGTGCAAACGACGTTGGCGGGTTTTTCTGACAGTTTCTACTTCTTCGGTGTCGCGCCCCACTTTTCGCAGAGGATTTTTACCAGAGTGATACATCGCCGTGGCGGTGGCCATTGGTGAAGGGTAAAAAGTCTGAACCTGATCTGCCCTGAAGCCATTCTGCTTTAGCCACATGGCCAGGTACATCATGTCTTCATCGGTGGTGCCGGGGTGTGCCGCTATAAAGTATGGAATTAAGTATTGTTCTTTACCCGCTTTACGTGAGTACTTTTCAAACATTTGTTTGAATTTATCGTAGCTGCCAATACCCGGTTTCATCATTTTATCGAGCGGACCACGCTCGGTATGTTCGGGGGCGATTTTTAAGTAGCCTCCAACATGATGAGTCACCAGTTCTTCAACATATTCAGGTGATTTTATTGCAAGGTCATAGCGTAGACCTGATCCGATCAGTATCTTTTTTATTCCGGGTAACTGCCGCGCACGCCGGTATAACTTTACAAGTGATGAGTGATCAGTGTCCAGATTGGGGCAGATGTCCGGGTAGACACAAGAAGGCTTGCGACACGCTGCTTCAATTTTTGTTGATTTGCAAGCCAGTCGATACATGTTCGCAGTAGGGCCGCCAAGATCAGAAATTACGCCGGTAAAACCAGGAACTTTGTCGCGTATTAATTCTACTTCACGAATAATTGAATCTTCAGAGCGGCTTTGAATGATGCGCCCTTCGTGTTCAGTGATTGAGCAAAAAGTACAGCCTCCAAAACAGCCGCGCATGATATTAACCGAGTAGCGAATCATCTCATAGGCGGGAATTCTGGCATCACCATAGGCCGGGTGGGGAACGCGTGCATAGGGCAGGTCGAATACGTAGTCCATCTCTTCGGTTGAAAGTGGAATCGGCGGACGGTTTATCCACACATAGCGATTACCATGACGTTGTACCAGTGCACGTGCATTACCCGGATTGGTTTCCAGGTGCAGAACCCGGTTAGCATGAGCATAAAGTACAGGGTCTTTTCTTAGTTTCTCGAAGTCTGGCAGGCGAATATAAGTCAGCTCGCGTTTCTGTGCCAGATCTTGCAGGCGTTCCTGTTTTGTTAAAAACTTAATCGGTGCGGCAGTGACTTTAATGTTGGTATCTTTGGCAGCGGGTTTTTTTTTGACGCTGGAATCTGATTGAGTGGTGTCGAGATACGGGTTGATGTGTTCATCAATCTTCCCCGGGCTATCGATACTGGTGGAGTCTATTTGGTGGTGATCGTCCGGCAAATCACCGCGCATGTAGGCGGTTCCACGTATATCAGTGATAGCGGAGATGGCTTCGCCGCCAGCCAGCCGGTGTGCAATTTCAACGATCGCACGCTCTGCGTTGCCGTACAGGAGAATATCTGCTTTGGCATCCACTAAAAGCGAGCGCCTTACTTTATCTTGCCAGTAGTCGTAGTGGGCAATTCTGCGTAGCGAAGCTTCGATGCCACCGAGAACGATGGGCACATCACGAAAGGCTTCCCGGCAACGTTGTGCGTAGACCAGTGAACAGCGGTCTGGCCTTTTGCCACCAACGTCATCTGGCGAGTAGGCGTCGTCTGAACGAATTTTACGGTCCGCGGTGTAGCGGTTAATCATGGAATCCATATTGCCGGCAGTGACACCGAAGAACAGGTTGGGTTTGCCCAGCTGCCTGAACGGATCTGCCGATTGCCAGTCTGGCTGCGCAATAATGCCGACGCGGAAACCCTGAGCTTCCAGCAAACGCCCGATTATTGCCATTCCGAAGCTGGGGTGGTCGACATAGGCGTCGCCGGTGACCACTATGATATCGCAGCTATCCCACCCCAGGGTGTCCATCTCTGCGCGAGACATCGGCAGAAAAGGAGCGGCGCCAAAGCACTCGGCCCAGTAACGCTGGTAGCCAAATAACTCTACAGGCGCGGTTACAGGTGTATGCATGATTATCTCTTCAGGCTTTTTCTTTGGCTTTTACGGGATATAAAAAGCCGTGATTTATCGGGGTAAGCCCGGAGTGTACAGCATCTGTCACTTAAGTACGTCAGTGCCACACCAATCCGTGAACCAACGGCAGTCGGTTATTGAGTACAATAAAGGCTGTTTTGGTCTTCAGGACCAGGTGGTGGTGCAGGTATCGCGATGATGCCCGGCGTGTACTCTTTAAACAGCTAATTTCCGAAAATTCCGGGTTGAAAGGATAAAACGTGCAAGAAAAACTGCTTCGTGACATGTTCGCCGCAGCGGTAGATGCAGCGCAACCATCTGAAACCTTACGGCACTTCCTGCCCAGTGTACCAGCAGGCAGGACGGTAGTGATTGGTGCTGGCAAGGCGTCTGCGGCCATGGCCCGCGCCTTTGAAGCAGCGTGGACCGGCCCGATTGATCAGTTATCGGGGCTCGTGGTCACCCGCTATGACTATGCTGTGCCCTGCGAACATATTGAGATTGTTGAAGCCTCGCATCCGGTTCCGGATGCCGCCGGAGAGGCTGCTGCCAAACGTATTCTGGAATCGGTAAGCAATTTAAGTTCGGACGACTTGGTCGTGTGTCTTATTTCTGGTGGCGGATCATCACTTTTATCACTGCCAGCGAAAGGGTTAACGCTTCAGGATAAGCAGCAGATTAATAAAGCGTTACTGAAAAGCGGTGCCAACATCAAAGAAATGAATTGCGTGCGCAAACACTTGTCTGCCATCAAAGGCGGGAGACTGGCAAGGGCCTGTGCTCCGGCCAAAATGGTTTCATTAATGATCTCAGATGTGCCGGATGACAACCTGGATGTCATTGCTTCCGGTCCTACCGTGCCAGACCCGACTACTTTTGCTGATGCGATGGGGATCATCAATAAGTACGGGATAACTGAACCTGCAAATGTAGTAGATCACTTGAAGCTCGGTGCTGATGAAACCCCTGATGCGACAGATGCTGCGTTTGATAATTCAGAATCGCACTTGATTGCTACGCCACAGTTCTCTTTGCAGGCGGCTGCAGAGGTTGCTCAGAGTGCTGGTTATACGCCGATGATATTAGGCGATAGCATTGAAGGAGAGGCACGCGAGGTTGCCATCGTGCTTGCGGCAATTGCCAAACAAGTTATCCGTCACCAACAACCAGTAAGGTTACCCTGTGTTTTATTGTCTGGCGGAGAAACTACCGTCACGGTTAAAGGTAACGGGCGAGGAGGGCGCAATGCAGAATTTGCGCTGGCGTTGTGTGTGGCGTTGGAGGGAGTGCCTAACGTCCATTGCCTGTCTGCAGATACTGATGGTATTGATGGAAGTGAAGATAACGCTGGAGTGTTAGTCACCCCGGATACTCTGGCTCGAGCGCAGCGCCAGGGGCTGGATGCAAAAGTTTTTCTGGCCAACAACGATGGATATAGTTTTTTTGATCAGCTGGATAGTCTGGTGGTCACGGGCCCGACAATGACTAACGTCAATGATTTTCGGGCTATCCTGATTGATTAATTGAACTGTTTTTTAGCTCAGTAGTCGGCCTTCCTGCAGGTTCCTTGACATTCGTATAGCGTTTTCACGTTGTTGATAGTAACCACGTACACGTTCAATTTCTGTGTAGCCGTGCCTGGAGTAGAACTTGCGGGCTTTGTGATTGGATTCCCGTAGCTCAAGTTGACAACATTCCAGGCCCGCTGTTTTAGCGCATATCTCCAGCCAGTCGAGCATACGTTGGCCAATACCATGTGAGCGCCAGCTGGCATCGACACCCAGAAGATTTAAATGCGCTTTAGTGTTGCCATAAAACATAATACCGAAGCCGATGAGTTCGCCATCGTTTTTGGCGGTAACTACGTTTATTTCAGGTGACAGTACACAGCGGCCAACGCGCTCTGGTGTCCAGCTCCATTGCAAACCTTGTTCGATAATCTCGCGTGACATGTTGGCGATTTTGTACGAGTCATCGACGTGGGCAAGCGCCACTTCTGTTTGTTTAGTATCCATTTTTCTTTTTGCTTCTTATTACCAGCAATATTTGTTTTTTGTACCGAAGTGACCAGATTCCTGTCGCTACGGCCCGGATAATTGACACCTATGATTTGGTATCGACGTAAACGCCTGTGATTTTAACTGCATTTCAATAACGAGCGGTAACTGGCACATTGTGAACACTTTTTAGCTCCGGTTTAGCGCTGTTCGCAAGTATCTGCGAATCGATACCTTTAGTTTACTGGCCGCGTGTCGTCACAGAAGGCGTCAATCTTGTCGGCTGTGTCCTGGTGGTGAACATGCAATCAATATTTGAATTATTCAGCTCCAACGTGATGATCCTGGCGCATGTCGCGGTAACTCTGTGCTTATTGGGTTTTGTTCTGGTGACGGTGATGCCAATGATGAGTCGGCACAACGCGATAATTAACGAAATCTCACGCCTGAGGGACGACCTGCGGGACTCTGATGACAGACATCGTCGGGCAGAGCAGAGGCTCATCGATGAGCAGCGGCGGCACCGCCAATTGTTAAGTAAGATTGGCGATGACATCTATGAGGTCTGTCCTTTGCAGCCTGAAGATTTTGATACGGTTCGTGATATTGATACTAACCTGAAAGCCTTGCGTGATGAAGAGCCCGATCTTGAGTCTGTTCCCCAGGTGATGCTTTCTGAGCAGCCCTCTATGATGACTGCTGAGCATGAATTTCAGCCTTTTCGCGAGTCGGTGACGGATATTTCTGTGCTACACGGAGAGCTTGACGGTCCTCTGGATGACAGTATCAATGATGAATCTGACCCGCTGACGCGCGCTCTGAAGATATCAAAAGCTATTCGCAGGTAGCCTGTTTTGTGGGGTAATTATCGGTAGCTGTGTCAACTAGCCCACAACAATTACAATGAGTTTTGGTAAAGCCGCGGATTAGTTGATCCGGGTTGCATAGCAGTAAATACTACAGGCCTTCGATAATTTCAGGGCATGTGGTGTTCGTGTTTAGGCATCCATATTCAAAATCTCGCCGACACTTTCTAGCGGCCAATAGTGCTTTAGTGACTTCTGTAACCTTAGGGGCGCAGAGCGGGGGATTGGCTGCCGTTAAGCCTGTAAAGTCTGATCTTAACGAACCACGATTTCTCTATTTTCTCGCCCTGCATACAATGGAGTCTGTGCGGCTGCCGTTCTGGTCGTCCGGGGATTACATGGAACAAAATCTCGCCAGAATTGATCATGTTCTGCGAGATCATCGTACACAGGAAGTCCACGCGATTGATACCAGTTTGCTGGACTATGTGCACGCGCTGGTTATGTCACTAGATCCGGAAGCGCCTGTGCATGTGATCTCGGGTTATCGTTCACCGGCGACAAATGCGAAGCTGCGCAAAACATCCAGTAGCGTCGCCAGAAAGAGCTTTCATATGTTTGGCCGTGCGATCGATATTCGCATACCCGGGTTTACAGCCTTGCAGATTCGTGATGCCGCGATTGCTCTGCAGCTCGGCGGTGTTGGTTATTACGCCGGACCAGATTTTGTGCATTTGGATACCGGTCGCTTTCGCTATTGGTGATTTTGGCTGAAATTGCTAAGCAATTGATTTAAATGTTCTTTATTTTACTTTCCTCCGCTTTATCCTGTGGCTCTCTTCCCTTTCAATTACTTACCCGGGCTTCGGGTGATCAATGTCTCTAAATCGATATCCACTGATGCCAATTAATTGACATTCATGTACCGATTTCTTTACTATCCCTCGAATCGTCACCGGCGCGGTTTTAATGTTCTTCATTCGACTGCCCTGGTTCAGATATTTTGAAGGGGAAATTGTATGTCTATCTTGCGTGCAGGAATATTCGGTGCGGTAGCGGCCGGTTTGATGTTTTCATCTGTTGCGAACTCCGCAAAGCTTGGTGTCAGAGTCCTTGATGCCAATAGCGGGCTGCCAGTTGCTAATGCATCAGTATGTCTGGGCACCGCGACAGAGCCAGCCAAGTACGCGACTGGCGTCACCTCATACAGCGGTGTGGCGCTTTATGACAATCTGCCGGACAGCCCGGTGCTGATTACTGTGTCAAAGCGCAACTTTCGCGGCATTGCTCTGCAGGTACCGACGAACGGCGATAATGTTATAAAGGACGTGTTGGTCACTGAAGGACTCTCCAGCAAAAAGTGTCGTGCATTAAAAATGGTAGATTTCAAAAAGGGAATTACCGCAGGTGGGCAGGCTGATGAATGGCCACTTGAAATTACAGCGTTAAGCTATTTTCCAAGTGGTGATGATGGACTGTCTTTTCTATCTTACAGTAAAGGCAAACCGACTCACTATCGAGTTAGTACTAACAGTGAATTCGTCGGGGCACAGTGGAAAAACTACAGCGATGTATTACATTTTTCACCACTCAAAGATGATCTGGGTAAATCAGAGTTATATTTTCAGTTAAAGAAGTCAGTGCAGGTTAGTGGCGGCTCAATTGAAGCGCTTTCAGAAGTAGTTACGCAAGCGGTTTATATTAAGTAGAAGTAGCAGTAAGTTGTATTTTGAACGGTGGTGCATTTATAGGCACTGCCGTTTTTTTTTAACCGAAAAAAATAGAACTGAAAGTAAAAGAAAATACTATGCGTCGCAAAATTATGCCTTTTTAAGAGGGCTTTTTTTCGACCTTTAGAAATGCATAGTTGTTGCAACTTCACAATAGACAGGCAGTTGCGGACAGCACGCATTGCAGGCTTTTATCCAACAAATGTACAAGAGTCCGATTTTTAGTGTTTAGAAATATTCGGCAACATATCAAAGCCTTCCAGTAAGAACGATAGACAGACAAAAAAAAGCGTTTACGCTTGCCTTTTCTCTCTTGATCTTTCCGCGATCACTCTCAAAATGCCGCAGGCACCCGCAGGGCTGAATAGTCGCACGAAGACTTTT
>CAZNOB010000064.1:0-6290 GCA_964574535.1 uncultured Granulosicoccaceae bacterium
GAAATACCCAGCTGGTATTGGACCTTTGCGAAGTGAAATTTCTGGACAGCAGCGGATTAGGCGCTATCGTCTCGATAAGGAAGATGGTCGGCAACGACGGGGGTATGGTTCTTTGCGGATTAACAGGGCAGGTTCGCAGTGTTTTTCGTTTGACTCGAATGGATACGATTTTCGATATCTTTGAAGATGCAACACTTACACAGATCGGTTAATCTGAATCGTCTATACGAGTAGCAGTGCAATTCCGCTCTGTTGAGGAGCGTTAATCGAGGTAATGATATGTACGGCTGCGGGGGGCAATGCCTGTGTTTTTGATGCTCGCAAGCCAGTGATGCAGGCTTTGATCGAACATCCGTATAGCTTGGTTGTGACAGAAAATATTGTTTTTAAAATACCTGGTGTGGCCTGGTCTGGCCACACCGAAAAGAACTGCGCGGTTAAAGCTTTTCAATTTCTGCCGAGTCGTGAAGGCTTTTTATAAATTCTTCAACCTGAGTTCGCATCATCACATTGCTGATCTGCTCTTTGACAGATTCAAACGGTTGAGGCTCTTTGCTGCGCGTATCTTCAAGTTTGATGACATGAAATCCAAATTGAGTTTTCACCGGAGCAGCACTGTGTTTACCGGGTTCCATTGTTGCTACTGCAGCAGAGAATTCCGGCACCATAGTACCGGCGTCAAACCAGCCTAATGATCCACCGTTCGGTCCTGATGGCCCGGTGGAGTATTTCTTTGCGGCTTCTGCAAAGTCAGCGCCACCATCGAGCTCTGCGATAACTTCTGTTGCCTTTTCTTCGGTGTCCAGCAAAATATGGCTCGCGCTAAATTCTTTTGCGTCGGCCATCTTTATCTGTTTTTCATACTCGGCACGAAGCGCCTCATCGCTCATATCTATTTCACTGGTGAATTCGGTAAGCAATGCATTGGCCAGCACGCGAGCCTGCATGATTTTCATCTCGGCTGCCATTGACGGTTTGCTATCAAGGCCTCGTTTGATCGCTTCCTGGCGCATGAGCTCCAGGCTAACCAGCTCGTCGATGACTTGTTCATCGGTAGCGTTTTGCCCACGGGCTTTGAATTGCTCTGATTGAGTATCGCGATCTATTTCTGTAATTGCTTCTCCGTTGACCGTGGCAACGGTTGGGGAATCTGCGCCGTCAGCATGGACTGAGGTGGCGGAGGTGGCACAAAGAAATGCAGTGGTCAGAAGTGAGGCGATGAGCTGTTGTTTCATGTTGGATTTACCCTAAGTAGTTGTTGGTTCGTTTTTTTTCTGAATACAGTGTAGATGATCGTCGCGCCAGCGGGCTGGTACGGGCTATTTTTTGGAGAAATCTTCCTCAGCGGTAATGGGCTCAGGTGTCTCGAGCGTGGATTCTTCCGGGTCTTCTTCTGTCTGTATGTGGCGCATTAAAAAGAGGCTTTGGCCGATGATGAACAGAATGGTCAATCCCATTAGTCCAAATACCTTGACCGATACCCAGGTTTTTTCACGTTCGCTTGCCGTTTGGCACAACGGCACGGCGTCGTCATTGAATTGAGCTTCGCAATCGAGATCTGCCAGCTCGCCGGGGGTGACAGCGGGGGCTACGGCTACCAAAGCATTTTGCGCGGTGATGTATCGTTGTGCGAAATAGAGATTGACCAGACCTGAAAACACGAAAAACAGCACCCAGCCAATATTCAATTGTCGCCAGATTTTATCGGGCATTTTCATCTGTCCCCCCAGCATTCGTTGAATCAGTGGCTGTTTACCAATAAAGGCAGTCGCTATAAAGGCTGCTGCAAATAGCCAGTTGACGATGGTGGGCTTCCACATGATAAAGCGCTTGTCACGCAGGTAGAGCGTCATGCCGCCCAGTACAATGAAAAGCGCCAGTGACACCAGATGCATTTTTTCGAAGCGACGGTGAATTAACCAGTGAACACCCACTTGCACAAACGAGGCGACGATTATCACCATGGTCGCCACGTAGATGTCTGCGAATTTATAGACAATCAGGAACAGAGCCAGCGGGAAAAAATCAAACACAAATTTCATATTAAGTCCGCTGCAGAAAAGCCAGGTGGCTGTCTGAGAATGAATTATCCTTCGTGAAGGCGAGCAGCTGGGCTATGGAGCCAGCGTTGCTCGAGCGATAATTGTGAACGCAAAGCAGTTGTTGCGCACTATGACCGCAATCTGCTGTCAAAACCTGCAAGAATCAAGGTGATCGTCAGCGATTGAAAATTTGTACCTGGAAAGACCGATTACCCGAATACATTCACAGCCTGATCACGCATAATCAAACATTATCTCAACCTTCGAGGTAAATGGCGTAATGGTACCAGCTGAATGTCCCCGACCTCTCTCAAATCCCACCGGCACCTGATAGACGAATGAGCCAGTTTTTCGATATACACCCGGACAATCCCCAGACTCGATTAATTGGACAGGCAGCTGCGATTCTGCGAGAGGAGGGCGTCATTGCGTATCCCACGGACTCTTGCTATGCACTGGGTTGCCTGCTGGATAATAAAACCGGTGTCGAACGTATCTATCGTCTTCGAAATTTGGCAAAAGGTCACCATATGTCGATGATGTGCGCCGATTTGTCGTCAATTTCGACTTACGCGAAAGTCGATAACCGGGATTATCGATTGCTGAAATCGATGACTCCGGGTGCGTACACATTTATTTTGAAGAGCACGAATGAGGTTCCCCGGCGTTTTCTGCACCCTAAACGTAAGACCATTGGGGTGCGCGTACCGGATCACAACATTGCTCTGGCGTTGCTGGCCGAACTCGGTGAGCCGATGATGAGCACGACGTTGTTGTTGCCGGGCGACAGTTTTCCAATGATTGATGCACATGAGATCCGCGAACGGGTAAGATCCGGCGTTGATTTGGTCATTGACGGTGGCGCTTGTGGTCTTGAAGAAACGTCTGTGATCTCCCTGGATGGTCCTGAGGTTCTCGTTATACGAGAAGGAAAGGGTGACACTTCTATGCTGCAGTAGTGTGGCTTAGGAAATAAACTGGCTGTTACAGAGGGCCTGCAATAATGTCAGAGAATGAGGTCGATTCCACCGCGTCACAAATGGATATTGAAATCCCGGTGGCGGTGGTTCTCGGCGAGCCGTATTCCGATGCACCAAAAGACCTGTATATTCCGCCAGATGCACTGGAGGTTTTCCTTGAGACGTTTGAAGGGCCACTGGATCTTTTGCTGTATCTGATAAAGCGTCAAAACCTCGATATACTCGACATCCCTGTTGCCGCGATCACCCAGCAGTACATGCAGTATATTGCCGTCATGGAAATGATGCGCATCGAACTGGCCGCTGAATATCTGGTGATGGCAGCAATGCTGGCTGAGATAAAATCCCGTCTGCTGTTGCCACGCCCTGAGGAAGATACCGACGAAGATGATCCCAGAGCCGAGCTGATTCGCCGGTTGCAGGTCTATGAGCAATTTAAAACGGCCGCAGAAGATCTGGATAATCTGTCGCGCATGGAGCGAGATGTTTTTGAAGCGGGCGCCGGCTTGCCGGTATTGGAAAATCGACAGCCATTACCCGATATCACGCTGGAAGAAATGCTGTCTGCGTTTCGCAGTGTTGTGATGCGGGCGAACTTGCATCAGCATCACAATGTGAAGCGAGAGTTTTTGTCAGTGCGTGAGCGAATGTCCAGTTTGCTCATGATTCTGCAAGAGCAGGGCGAGGTGGATTTTTTATCACTATTTACGGTCGAAGAAGGCAGGGCGGGTTGCGTCGTGACTTTTCTGGCAATGCTGGAGCTCTGTAAAGAGTGTCTGCTGGAAATTATTCAGGAAAAACCGTTTGCACCCATCAGAATCAAACCTGCGACGCAATCTGCGACACAGGAAAGGGTGCGGTTTGACGGTGATTTGTCACTTGCTTCACCAGATTCCCGGGAGTCGGATCCTGACGATGACTACAACTGAAAATTCATTTAGATAAGGGTTGTGTAAGTGGAACAGTCTCAAATAAAAAAGATAGTAGAAGCCGCGCTAATGGCCGTCGACAAACCGTTGAACCTGGTTCAGCTACACCGGCTTTTTAGAGGCGAAGATGAAAAAGTCGAGCGATCTGATGTCAATAAAGCCATTATCGATCTGCAGGAAGAATATGAGTCTCGCGGTGTCAGTGTAGTGGAAGTGGCGAGTGGCTACCGGGTGCAGATAGATCAGGATGTGTCTCCATGGATATCCCGCTTGTTCGAAGAGAAACCACCGAGATATACGCGCGCACTCTTGGAAACACTTGCTTTGATTGCGTACCGCCAGCCTATTACTCGAAGTGAAATTGAAGAAGTTCGAGGGGTATCGGTGAGTACCAATATTATAAAAACACTGCTTGAGCGTGAGTGGGTGCAGGTAGTTGGGCACAAAGAAGTCCCTGGTCGACCAGCGATGTATGCCACAACCAAGGAGTTCCTGGACTACTTTAACTTACGTCGTATTGATGAGTTGCCGCCGCTAAGTGAGCTAACTGATCTGGACAAGATCACGATTGATACGCAGCTTGAGATGTCGATACCTCGCAGCGAAGAAGAAGTGGCAGATGATGACCCGGAGAGCGAGTTAGTAGCGGCCGAAATTCCAGAAGAATCCGAGCCTGCCCCGGGTAATATCACGCTGCATTAAAACGGCAGACAATTTATTGGTCAGGCACAGCACGCAGTAAGACATACACTGCGCCAGTGCCTCCATGGTTTCTCTTTGCAGAACAGTATGCCAGCACATCTTTACGTTGCCGCAAGTAAGAGGCCGTAAACGGTTTTAAGACCGGGCCTTCGGTCAGTGTTTTTCTACCCTTGCCGTGAATTATTCTAACGCAACAGCTACCCCGTGCATTCGTGGCCTCGGCAATGAATTCACGCATTGCTTCACGTGCTTCGTTGACCGTCATTCCATGTAGATCCAGCTCTGCCTCAACGGCGTAATATCCATTGCGCAATTTGCGCATTACTCGCTTTTGTACTCCGTTGCGAGCCCAGCTTAAATGCTCTCCTGTGTCGAGCGTATCCGGATCTCGATCATCCATCATCGCATCGTGCATCACTGCCTTTTCGTCGAGTTCAAACTGGCGTGGTCTGGGTGGGGGAGGGGTGCCCGTGTTTCCTACTCGATCATTAATGACCGGTTTTACGTCACCAACTGCATCTCGAAATAATTGCATTGGATCGTCTTCTTGTCCCACTGGTGCGGCGTCATGTGCTGATAGCGGGTCAGGCCGCGACGATGCTGTCTTTGTCGGTGGCGGGGGTTTGGTCATCGTTTGGCTGGCGGTTGGGATTTCAGGTTATAGTGGAATTGGTGGTGATATTTTTCAAGCAAGTTCGAGTGACAAGCTTCAATGATTGCGATTAACATGGCAACCAGTGGTGCATCAGACATTAAAACAGGAAAATTAATGAGCAAGCCTGACGAAAATGAATTGCGTAATAAGCTGACTGAATTGCAGTATCAGGTTACCCAAAATGGCGGTACCGAGCGCGCTTTTACAGGCGAGCACAATGATAACAAACAGTCTGGTAAATACCGTTGTGTCGTCTGTGATGCGCATCTGTTTGATTCGGATAGCAAATACGACTCAGGCAGTGGCTGGCCCAGTTTTTATGAGGTAGCAAACAAGCAAAACATTGAGGAAACGGTAGACACTTCACTCGGTATGACTCGAACCGAAGTGCATTGTAGTCAGTGCGGAGCGCATCAGGGCCATGTTTTTCCTGACGGGCCTGAACCGACCGGGTTGCGATACTGCATTAATTCAGCATCATTGAATTTTGATCCCATCGAAGACTAAAGTGTGCGATACGAAGAAACAACAGGATTACCTTATACCGAAACCTCACCGGGTTTGCTCGCCTATACCGTTGGTCTGGCGCTGCTTATCGGTATCCTTCTATTTATTCTTGCCCGTTACGGTAAGCAAACCTGGCTTTTGGTTTGGAGTGTCGGCCTGATTTTTTCCAGTGTCGCCTATTTGATCTGGCACTTTACAACTTATTAACCCGTACACTACTGGTTAACCCGTACACTACTGGGAGTGGTGCGTTGTTGCGCAGCTAACAATCTGAGTTTTCAAGGTACTGACGGATTAATTCGGGTGAAATACACTGGTTACTTACTGCTTTAGAGATTTACAAGGAAGCATGATCTAGCATTTGAATACTTAGTTGATTTTCAACAGTCCACCAGGCATCAGGCAAAAAAAGGCAGCGGATGTGTTGCCGCTGCCTTGGTAGTGGGAGTGTTACGCCCTTAGTTAGAGTGACTGG
>CAZNOB010000064.1:6390-25205 GCA_964574535.1 uncultured Granulosicoccaceae bacterium
TGTGTTGCCGCTGCCTTGGTAGTGGGAGTGTTACGCCCTTAGTTAGAGTGACTGGTTAGAGTGACTGGAATTGTCAGGTCTGATTTCCTGCGCGATTCTCGACCAGATCATCGACGACTGCCGGGTCTGCCAGGGTAGAAGTGTCGCCGAGGCTATCGATTTCGTTTTCAGCAATTTTACGAAGAATACGCCGCATGATTTTTCCAGAGCGGGTTTTAGGTAAACCCGGTGCCCACTGGATAACATCGGGGCTTGCGATTGGGCCTATCTCTTTGCGGACATGCTGAACCAGTTCTTTACGTAATTCTTCAGTCGCTTCAGTGCCAACCATCAGGGTGACGTAGGCGTAAATACCCTGGCCCTTGATGTCATGCGGATAACCCACTACCGCACTTTCTGCAACAAGGTCGTGAAGTACCAGTGCGCTTTCTACTTCGGCGGTGCCCATTCGATGGCCCGAAACATTGATTACATCGTCAACGCGTCCGGTAATCCACCAGTAACCGTCTTCATCCTGACGCGCGCCATCGCCTGTAAAGTAGTAGCCCGGGTACATTTTAAAGTAGGTTTCATGAAAGCGGTCGTGATCACCGTAGACCGATCGCATCATACCCGGCCATGGCTTGGTAATGATCAGGTTGCCTGAGCCTGGACCCTCAATGATTTGTCCATTTTCATCCATTAGTGCCGGTTCTACCCCGAAAAAGGGTTTAGTGGCAGATCCTGGTTTTAAGGCGGTGGCTCCCGGCAACGGGGTAATCAATATGCCACCGGTTTCTGTTTGCCACCACGTGTCTACGATTGGGCAGCGTTCATCGCCAACAACCTTGTGGTACCACTCCCAGGCTTCAGGATTGATAGGCTCACCCACTGAGCCAAGAAGTCTCAGGCTGCCGCGTGAGTGTTTTTTCACTAACTCATCGCCTTGAGCCATTAGGGCTCGCAATGCAGTCGGTGCCGTGTAAAAAGTGTTCACCTGATGCTTGTCGATTATCTCCCAGAAGCGGCCGGCGTCCGGGTAGGTGGGAATCCCTTCAAACATGAGGGTCGTAGCGCCATTGGCCAGTGGACCATAGACAATGTACGAGTGACCGGTTACCCAGCCAACATCAGCAGTACACCAGTAGATATCACCATCGTGATAGTCGAAAACATATTTATGAGTCATCGCTGCGTAGAGAATATAGCCGCCTGTGCTGTGCAAAACTCCTTTCGGTTTGCCGGTCGATCCTGATGTATACAGGATGAACAGCGGGTCTTCTGCTCCCATTTCTTCGGCGGGACAATTGGCTGAACCGGCTTCTACCAGTTCGTGATACCAGACATCACGGCCGTCATTCCAGCCGGTCGGTTCGCCACCGCGTTTAACAACAACCATTTTGCGAACACTGGGGGTGTCTTCACAGGCTTTGTCAGCGTTTGTTTTCAGTGGGACTTTTTTCCCGCCACGCAGGCCCTGATCTGCAGTGATGACAATCGAACATTCTGAATCGTTAATGCGATCCCGCAACGCTTCCGGAGAGAAACCACCGAAAACCACAGAGTGCACAGCGCCAATACGAGTGCTGGCCAGCATCGCGACAGCAGCCTCAGGGATCATCGGCATGTAGATGCAAATACGATCCCCCTTCTTGACACCGAGGCCTTTCAGTGCGCTGGCGAACTGGCTAACCTCGGCATGCAGCTCGCGGTAGGTAATTTTGCGTTGTTCGTTGGGATCATCGCCTTCCCAGATGATCGCAACCTGATCTCCACGGGTTTCCAGGTGTCGATCCAGGCAGTTGTGAGCGACATTGACTTTTGCGCCTTCGAACCATTTGATTTCGGCTTTATGGAAATCCCATTCCTGAACGGTATCCCAGGGGGTAAACCAGTCGATGAATTCGTTGGCCTGTTCGGCCCAGAATTCGTCAGGCTGCTCAATGGACCGGGCATACATCTGCTGGTACTTTTCCTCATCGATCCAGGCGTCGCAAGATGCTTCAGCACTGACAGGATAGGTTTTGGATTCAGACATTCAGGCGCTCCGTAAATGCGTTTTCGCTGTGTAATCGTTATTTGAGTTGAAAGATATGGTGACAGGAAGGATTGGTCAACAACTAAGTGGCTGATTCGTTGTACAACCCCGGTTATTGGGTAATGAAATTCGACTGCGCTCCCACTGTGTAATTGCGCGCTGAAGAAACTCCTGCGGAGATTTGGCACCGACTGGCTTTTGACCCAAAAAGTGCCAGGCCAAACGCAGATTATCCAGCGCTGCGCGATTGTCCAGCGCCATAGCACCTGTTTGTTTACTTAGCTTGCGCCCATCATCCCCGTGGACGGTGGGTAAATGGAGGTATTTCGGCGTGGGGTAATCGAGAATTCGTTGTAAAGCGATTTGACGAGCCGTGTTATCCAACAGATCAGCCCCCCGTACAATATGTGTGATGCCTTGATGGGCATCATCCACGACTACTGCCAGTTGGTAGGCGTACAGTGGGCCGCGCCTGCGTACAATAAAGTCGCCGGTGGTTTGCGTCAAATTTTCTGTCTGCAGCCCGGCAAGTAAATCCGTGAAACAAATATTTCCATCGTCGACCTTCACTCTGAGAGCCCTATCGCCCTCTGGCAGGGATTTGCTGCGACAATAACCCTGATAGGCCGGTTGTTCTGTTGTTGTCACTGAGCGTAAGTGCTTGCGTGTACAGTGACAAGCGAACAGTCGATTTTGAGCTCGCAGTTTGGCCAAAGCCAAATCATAGTGCCGAGATTGTCTGGATTGGTATGACACATCGCTATCCCAGGACAGGCCATGAGCGTCCAGGGAATCGATAATCATTCGAGTTGCGCCGGATTCTTCGCGATCTGGATCGATATCTTCGATACGAAGCAGCCAGCTGCCCTGGTGATGTTTTGCATCCACCCAACTCGCCAGGGCGGTAGCCAGCGAGCCAGCGTGTAGCGGGCCGGTGGGGGACGGTGCGAAACGACCGATGTAGAGGCTCATGGAACAAAGTTCTCCAGAGCAACCGCAAGCGGATGCTCTGGAGATTAGATCCTAGGCGATCTGCTTTTCGCGGATTTCCTCAAGCGTTTTGCACTCTATGCACATATTTGCAGTGGGGCGCGCCTCCAGGCGACGGATACCAATTTCGACCCCGCAGCCATCGCAGTAACCGTAGTCATCGTCGTCAAGCTTGGTGATTGATTCATCAATTTTTTTAATCAATTTGCGCTCACGGTCTCGTGTGCGCAATTCGAGGCTAAACTCTTCTTCCTGAGTGGCACGATCGTTCGGGTCAGGAAAGTTAGTTGCGTCGCTTTTCATGTGACCAACGGTTCTGTCGACTTCCTGCATCAGTGAGACTTTCCAGTCCAGCAGGATGGCACGGAAGTGCTCAACCTGTTCCGGGCCCATGTATTCCTCGCCCTTGGTTAACTCATAAGGTACAAAAGTCTTGAATTGCCCGGTGCCTGCTTTCGAGACATCGCCAGCAATGGCAGTGGTCTTGGCAGCTTTCTTTGTGGTTTTCTTTGCTGTTGCCTTTTTCGCGACCTTCTTCTTGACCTCTTTTTCAGCGGCTGCCGGGGCAGTTGCTTCCACAGATTTTGCTGCTGTCACTTTTTTAGTACCCTTTTTTTTCTTGGATGCAGTTGCCGATGCGGCCTTAGTAGCGGGCTTGTCTTTCACTGCAGTCTCACCAGTGGACTTCGCTGCTTTTGCCATAGTTTTGGCCTTCGCTGCGTTTTTCTTTTTGGCGACCATATTAACTCACCTTGTCCAAATTCGAAGCCGCACGTTTCTACCAGAAAAGTCTGTCTTTGGCAAATTTTGTGTGCTTTTTATGTGACGGGTAAATCAGCCTTAAAGCGTTATGTGGACTCAGTTTTTGCTGTCTTCAAGGTGCTTTAGACTCGTCACAGTAGCTTCAATTTCCCCAATTGCCACCTTTACATTGATGGCATCTCCAGTGCTCAATTGTGAGCTATCGGCGACCACCGCGCCAGTGTCTGTTCGCACAATTGCGTAGCCCCTGCCCAGAGTATTCAGCGGGCTGATAGCCTGGAGGGCACGACGGCTGCCTGCAAGCGTTAATGTGGCATTGCTGAGTCGGGCGTTAACGCTGGAAACCAGACGGTTCTGCAACCTCTTCAGATTCTCTCGCCGCCCTAGAAGTTGGTGCTGAGGAGTCAGGTTTTCAAGTCGTTTGTGCATCTGGCGGTGTGCTGATTTCGATTGCAGCAATTTGCTTTGCATTTGCCGGAGCAGACGTAATTCCAGTTCATCGCATCGTTGGGAGCGCTGGCGGAGCCGGTTTCTTGGGTGATGGTTGGATAGCCGGGTTCTGAAGTGTTGCAGACGGGCGTGCTGTTCTCGTACATTTTGGGACAGGTATCGGTGCAGGCGTTGCTGCAGCGCTGCGACGTGTTGCTGGCTTTCAGTTTGGTCCGGGCTGCACAATTCGGCGGCTGCTGAGGGAGTCGGTGCTCTGATATCAGCCACCAGATCACTTATTGTGTAATCAATCTCGTGCCCAACCCCTGATATGAGCGGTAAGGCAGAGGCAAATATTGCTCTGGCGACAATTTCTTCATTGAAGGCCCACAGGTCTTCGAGAGAGCCACCACCGCGAATCAGCAGCAGTACATCGCATTCGGCTCTGTGATTTGCCAGTTCGATCATTCGTACGATGGACGGTGCTGCGGTTTTACCTTGCACGGTAGCGGGATAAACAACCACCTGAGCGCTGGGGAAGCGACGCTTCAGCACGTTCAGCGCATCTTGCACCGCAGCCCCGGTGGGAGAAGTAATCAGGCCTATGCTACGCGGGAATGCGGGGATGATTTTTTTGTATTTCTCGTCGAATAAACCTTCTGCGTGTAAGCGTTTTTTATTCTGTTCAAATTTTTGTTGTAAGGCACCCGCACCGGTTTCGATCATTCTGTCGACCACCATCTGGTAGTCGCCGCGTGCCTCGTAAATTCCAAGTCGGCCGCGGCACAAAACTTTTTGGCCATCTGCGGGTGCGAAATCGAGTCGACGGTTATCGTTGCGAAACATAGCGCACCGGAGCTGTGATCTGGCATCTTTCAGCGAGAAGTACATGTGCCCGGTGCGTGCCTTCATGCTGTTGGACAGTTCACCCTCAACCCAGACTGATCCGAACTGAGTGTCCAGCAGCCATTTGACCTCGCTATTGAGCTCGCTGACGGTGAATACCTGATCGGGAGGGAGCAACAATTTTTGCATGTCTTGGCCTGTACTAAAAATAATTGGGCATTATCGCTCAATAACTGCGATTTAAATCAGTTAATCAATTTACCTGATTGGGGTCAAACCGTATAATGGGGTGCACGGTAAGCTTCGCCGCGCAACCCCCTCCTATATATTGCCATGAACATAGTTCAGGATGCTCTTACCTTTGACGATGTACTGTTGCAGCCGGCACATTCGCTTGTGTTACCGAATCAGGTAAAGCTTCATACACAATTGACCCGCGAATTAAATCTTAATTTGCCGCTGCTGTCCGCGGCAATGGATACTGTCACCGAATCCCGTCTGGCTATTTCAATGGCGCAGGAAGGTGGCATTGGCATTATTCACAAAAACTTGTCAATCGAGGCGCAGGCAGCAGAAGTGCACAAGGTAAAACGTTTTGAGAGTGGTGTAGTCCTCGAGCCAATCACGATCACCCCGAACACTACAATCAGAGAAGTCCGTGAACTCACAGCGCGGCATGGTATCTCTGGCTTGCCGGTGGTGGATCGTGATGGACTGGTTGGTATTGTGACCAAGCGCGATATCAGGTTTGAAACACGTGAAGATGAGCCAGTGTCTTCCATAATGACACCGCGTGAGCGACTGGTGACTGTGCCGGTTAATGCGTCGCGTGAGCATGCCCTGGAAAAACTTCATCAACATCGCATTGAAAGAGTTTTGGTGGTCAACGATAACTTTGAATTGCGGGGCATGATCACAGTCAGAGATATCAGAAGCGCCCGGGACTACCCCACTGCCTGTAAAGATAGTCAGCAAAGACTGCTGAGTGGTGCGGCCATTGGCGTTGGTGCCGATACCGATGAACGTGCAGCGGCACTGGTCGAGGCCGGAGTCGATGTGTTGGTGGTCGATACAGCGCACGGACACGCAGAGAGTGTGATCGAACGTGTGCGGCGCACCAGGAATGCGTACCCGGATTTGCAGATTTTAGCTGGAAACATCGCCACAGCAGAAGCCGCCATGGCACTGGTTGAGGCTGGTGCTGATGGATTAAAGGTAGGAATTGGTCCGGGCTCAATCTGCACAACACGTATTGTTGCAGGGGTCGGGGTGCCGCAAATTACTGCCATTGATAACGTTGCCACTGCTTTGAAAGGGTCTGGTATTCCAATAATTGCCGATGGCGGTGTGCGCTACTCTGGCGATATTGCCAAAGCAATAGCTGCAGGTGCGTCTTCGGTAATGATTGGCAGTTTGCTGGCAGGAACTGAAGAAGCGCCCGGTGAGGTAGAACTATTTCAGGGGCGGTCTTATAAATCTTATCGTGGCATGGGCTCAGTCGGGGCGATGCAGCAAGGTTCGAGTGATCGATATTTTCAAGACAATGAAAACTCGGAACGTAAGCTGGTGCCAGAGGGTATAGAAGGTCGAGTGCCATATAAAGGACAGGTCGCTGCAGTGATTCATCAACTAATCGGTGGTCTGCGGTCCGGCATGGGTTACTGCGGATGTGCAGATATCAATGCCATGCAGCAAGACTCCACTTTCGTTAGGGTGAGCAGCGCAGGAATGCGAGAGAGTCATGTACATGATGTGCAGATCACCAAAGAGCCACCCAACTACCGTCTTGACTAACACTACAGTATAAACAATTTGGTTAACGCCGTCGGCGGCCAGGTGGTCTGCCAGGCCTGCTGACAGGTGTTGCTGAATACGTCTGTGTTCTGAGTTTTCGTTATCTTTTCCGCGAGTAATTATGCCCACGTGTTCTGCTATTCATAACCATAAAATATTAATCCTCGATTTCGGATCGCAATTCACGCAGTTAATCGCACGGCGTGTGCGTGAAGCAGGTGTCTATTGTGAAATTTATGCTTGTGATGTAGCACCGGAACACATCAGTCAATTTAATCCTCGTGGCATTATTTTATCTGGCGGGCCTGAGTCGGTCACCGTTGAAACCAGGCATGCCATACCTGATGAAGTATTCGATCTTAAAGTTCCGGTATTGGGTGTGTGTTACGGCATGCAGGCAATGGCGGCTTATTTTGGTGCTTCGGTGGCGAGTGCAGACCATAGCGAGTTTGGCTATGCACGTGTTCGAGCACGCGGTCACTCAGCATTGCTCCGAGATATTCAGGATCAGGTTAACGATGATGGTCATGGCTTACTTGATGTCTGGATGAGCCACGGTGACCGCGTTGAGAGCTTACCCGAAGGTTTTAAATTAATTGCCAGTTCAGATAATGCTCCCATTGCGGGTTTCGCCGATGAAACTCGTCACCTTTATGCCTTGCAGTTCCATATCGAAGTTACTCACACGGCTCAGGGTGCGGCGATCATTAATCGTTTTGTTCATCAGATTTGTGGATGTGACGCAGAATGGCAGCCGGCGAGCATTGCCGACAATTGCATCGAACAGGTGCGTGCTCAAGTGGGTGGTGACGGAGTGTTGCTTGGGTTATCCGGGGGTGTGGATTCGTCAGTGGTTGCGGCCATTTTACATCAGGCCATTGGCCAGCAGCTGACGTGCGTGTTTGTCGATACCGGATTGCTGCGTCAAGGTGAGGGTGATCAGGTAATGGCTACTTTCGCAGAGTCCCTTGGGGTCAATGTCATTAGAGTGGATGCAGATACCGAGTTTCTGAGTGCCCTCTCCGGTGAGAATGACCCCGAGAAAAAAAGAAAAATAATTGGTGGGCTTTTTATCAAAATTTTTGAACGGGAAGCGCGCAAGCTGGATAACATTCAATGGTTAGCACAAGGCACGATCTACCCTGATGTGATTGAGTCTGCCGGAAGTGCTACCGGTAAAGCGCACGTGATTAAATCTCATCATAATGTTGGCGGGTTGCCGAAAGATATGGCGTTGCAGCTTGTGGAACCGCTGCGTGAGCTATTTAAAGATGAAGTAAGAAGTGTCGGGCGCGAGTTGGGTTTACCGGGCCCGATGGTTGACCGTCATCCGTTTCCGGGACCAGGGCTCGGTGTCCGAATTCTGGGAGAAGTGACAAAGCCCGCTGCGGACATCCTGCGCGCTGCGGACCATATTTTTATCGAAGAGTTGCGCCGCCACGATCTGTATCATCAGGTCTCGCAGGCATTCGCAGTGTTTTTACCGGTGAAGTCAGTTGGCGTGACCGGGGATGGTCGACGCTATGCGCATGTGATAAGCCTGCGAGCTGTGGAGACAACCGACTTTATGACTGCAAACTGGGCACACCTGCCTTATGAGTTTCTGGATCTGGTGTCGCGTCGCATCATTAATGAAATAGAGGACGTATCGAGAGTTGTGTACGATATCTCCGGCAAGCCACCCGCCACCATCGAGTGGGAATAGTTTTATATCCCTCGATCCACGACAATTAGCCAGTATTCAATGTTGTCATGGTGATTTTATATTTCATCACAATTCCGTCTGGCTGAGTTGACCCGTCAGCGGATTCTCTCAGAATACCGAATACACAGCCTTCCGACGATAAATTCGCAAGCTTTGTCTTGCTGTTCGCTTAAGAATGCATATTGCATGGAGATTTTTATTCTATTTTCCCAATGTTGAACTATAAACCTAAGTGTACTGCGAGTACTTGTCGTCTTTCAGTAGAAGAAGCGGCTAACAGCTTCCCAATACGTCACCGGGTGACTAATGGGCGAACAGCAAACATGTTAGAAAAAAAACTGGGAATTACTCAAAATGAAACTAAAAATCTCCCTCATCGCCACGGTCATAAGTGCAGTGTTGTGCGTTCCGGCAGTGGCAGAGGACAATGGTGCCTTTCATAAGAAACTATATATCGGCGCCGGGGGTGGTGCTTCGCGATTGGATCCTGAAGTTCAAAGCGGTGTGAACCTGGATGTAACAGATAGAAACAGCACGGGTCAGAAAGTCTACGTGGGTTGGGACTTCACTCCCCGTCTGGCCGTCGAACTCGGGTATGCAGACCTTGGAGAAGCAGAAATAGGTAACATCGGCGGCGGTCCCGCTGGTGAGATAGATTATGAAGTTGCTGATCTGAGCCTGCTTTACCACTTTTTTAATATCGGCGGCTGGGATCGTTTGCTGGCACGCCAGGGGTTTGGTGCTTTTTGGAAAGTCGGAGTCGGCACCATGGACAACGACAGTAATTTGCCGTTTACGCGAGAGAATGACACACACCTGATGGGTGGTATCGGTGTTGAATATGGCACCAAAGTCGGCCTTGCGCTGCGTGGCGAATTTGAGGCGTTTGACGAAGACGCACTGTTGGGATCTGTGAGCCTGCTGTGGAGGCTGGGTGGTCCTTCAGGTTTGGGTCACGGTGGATTATTCTCCAAGGGGAAGTCTCAGGTTAACAATAACGTAGTGGCGGCTCCGGTTGTTGCAGACGGCGACGGCGACGGCATTCCCAATGATTTGGACGACTGTCCGAATAGTGCTGCAGGGGAGCCGGTCAATGCGACAGGTTGTGCCATTTTCGATGGTGTGGTGGAAGGTGTTCGGTTTGAAAGTGGATCAGATAAGCTCACCGAGGATGCCCAGGTTATTCTTAATGATGCGGCGGATGCGTTGTTAAATCATCCTGATACCACTGTCGAAGTGCAAGCCCACACCGATAGCCAGGGTGATGCCGATTACAATCTCGACTTATCCAAGCAACGGGCGCTGTCTACCGTTCGGTACTTAATGCTGCGAGGCGTACCTTCTGAGCAGTTGCTGGCGCGAGCTTTTGGCGAATCCAAGCCGATTGAAGAAAATGACACCCCTGAAGGACGGGCTGCAAATCGCCGGGTCGAGTTCCATGTAACGAAATAAAGTCGTCTCGGACTGCTTACAACTGCAGCGCGCAGTTGTTACACTTCAAAGCCGCGTTCCGTTAAAATCGGACGCGGCTTTTTCATGTCTGAGATGGGAAAACGTGAATATTTTCAAAGATCGCCCAAAGAAAAACTGGCTGCCTGCAGCCCCGGTGTTGTTGACTGCGCTGTTGAGTGCCTGCGCCACACTGGATTCCAATACTCTGGAGGGTCCGGACCAAGCGGAGATTATTGCCGAAAAGCTGGATTCTTATGCAGCGACGCAAGGGGAAATTCGGCACGATGTCGACGACGAGAACGTTGCCCGTTTATGGCAGGAATCTGAAATTCTGATTCGCAATGGCGATTTCGATAATGCCACTGCTAAACTCCAGCAAGCGCTGGAAATTACGCCAAATGATCCGGTGATTTGGAGCAGGGTTGCCGAGCTGTCCCTTGAGCAGAACTCCAATCTGCGTGCTGAAAATTTCGCTGCTAAATCAAACTTTCTTGCGGCCGTGGGTAATCGACCGCTGCGCTTCCGTAATTGGCTGATCATTCAGCGAGCCCGCGAAGCACGCGGCGATCTACTGGGCGCACGTGAAGCAGAGCTCGAATCAGCAAATCTGCATGACCAGAACTAGCAACGCGAAATTGCCCGTCGCGTTTCTCACCCGCTAGCTGCGGGTCTAGTTCATTGTGTCTTCAGAACCAGAGCCTGACGAAACGAAATCGTTTGTCACTGTAATTTCCGATCCACAGACTGTCGCCGAAATTCTTGGTGACGAAGGGCCGTTTGCAGATGCCAAGCCGGGGTTTCGTGCGCGAGCCGAGCAACAAGCTCTTGCCTCGGCAATCGAACAGTGCATTGCTGAGAATAATATTCTTGTTGGTGAAGCAGGCACTGGTGTTGGAAAAACTTTTGCCTATCTTGTGCCGGCACTCACCTGTGGCAAGCGGGTTATACTGTCAACCGGTACCCGCCATTTGCAAGATCAGTTATTTCATACCGATTTGCCTGTAGTCACTCGCACTTTGCGAAAGCATCCCAAAATAGCGTTGCTGAAAGGGCGGGCCAATTATCTGTGCAGGCGACGTTTAGAAGTTGCCATGCACAATCCGGCACTGCGTGAGCCGGGTTTGTCAGCGCAACTTGCACAGATTAGAAACTGGGCTGGCCAAACTGATACTGGTGATATCTCGGAAGTGCTTGACGTGCCAGAAGCATCACCCGTTTGGTCTTATGTGACATCGAGCGATGATTTTTGTAGCGATCACAATCCTGAAGATATGCCGGGTTGCTTTGTAACCAAAGCGCGAAAGCGTGCAATGGAAGCAACCATTGTTGTAGTAAATCATCATCTGTTTTGTGCCGACCTTGCGCTAAAGGAGGGAGCCTTTGGCGAAATACTGCCCGAAACAGATGTCATTGTGATTGATGAAGCGCACCAGCTGCCGGATACTGCTGCCATTTTTTTTGGTCGCAGGCTCAGTAGTCGCCAGTTGTTTGATCTTGCCCGTGATAGCCATACGGAGTATCTGGCTGAGGCACCAGATGTAGTAGAGATAAAAGATCGGGCGGAAGCTCTTGAAAAGGCGACGCGTGATTTTCGATTATCACTCGGCGTTGCTCAACGTCGTGACGCATGGGCAGTTGTCGAGTCACAATCTGCTGTCAGTGGTGCTCTTGGTCATCTGCAGGAAACTCTTGAACTATTGTTTGAGCCACTGGATGTAGCATCAGTGCGGGGCAAAGGACTGGAAAGCTGCCGTCGACGTTGTCTGGCACATATGGAAGTGCTCGAGTCCTACACCGATCACAGGGATGAGTCCTATATTCACTGGTTTGAAACTTACCGAACCGGTTTCAGTTTAAATCTAACGCCCCAAAATGTGGCAGAGCCATTTTCCAGTGCGCTGTCGCAGCTCAATAGCACCTGGATTTTTACCTCGGCGACTCTGGCTGTTAACCATAGTTTTGAACATTTCGAAGCACAACTCGGTATTCAGGAGTGTAACGAGATACAAGTCGATAGCCCGTTCGACTATAAAAAAAATGCAATGTTATATTTACCGGCAAATATGCCGGCTCCACAGGATCCGGGCTTTGATGGTGCTGTGTTGCGTATCGCGCTGGAGGTTGTTTTGGCCAGCAAGGGACGTGCATTTATTTTATTTACCAGTCACCGGGCGCTGGAAGCCGCTGCCACTGAAATGCGCAGCAGTTGCCGTTATCCGGTGTTGGTTCAAGGGCAGATGCCAAAGCGTGAGTTAGTAGATGCCTTTCAGTCGATGGGCAATGCTGTGCTGCTTGGCACCAGCAGTTTTTGGGAAGGTGTAGATGTTCGCGGTAGCGCATTGTCCTGCGTTATTATTGATCGGTTACCTTTTGCATCACCGGGTGACCCTGTGTTACAGGCACGTATTCAGGGATTACAAAAAAACGGCGGTAATGCATTTATGGATTATCAATTGCCTAAGGCGGTGCTCACGTTAAAGCAGGGTGTTGGGCGTTTGATACGCGATGTAGATGATCGTGGTGTACTGGTTATTTGCGATCCGAGATTACAAACCAAAGAATATGGACAAACGTTTCTAAGTAGTCTGCCCGATATGCGTATTGTGCAACGCCCGGAGAGTGTTGAACGTTTTTTTGAAGCTGAAGCCCAGGCCTGATGACAATCACTGGCGATTATATGGAACCAGGATAAACAAACCTTTGATTGATTCGTTAACCACTAAATTAAATATAGTTGCCATAGATACTGCAACAGAGGCCTGTTCGGTTGCATTGTTATGTGGCGGTGAAGTAAGACACCGTTACGAGGTCGCGGCAAAAATTCATGCAAAGGTCTTGCTGCCAATGCTGGATGAATTAATGGCTGAGGCTCAGCTGACACCTCAGCAACTGGATGCCGTAGCGTTTGGGAGGGGCCCCGGTGGATTTACCGGTGTTCGAATTGGTACTGCCGCGGCGCAGGCAATTGCACTGGGTGCTGATATTCCCGCAGCCCCTGTGTCAAATCTGGCTGCGATCGCTGCCCGTGCGTATCGTGAAAATGGTGATGAAAAAATAGCAGTTGCGATGGATGCACGCATGGGAGAAGTCTACTGGGCAGCCTACCGGGTGCAGCGCATAGAGCCTGAATTAGTGGGTAGTGAGATGGTCTGTCCCCCACAGCGTGTGCCCGTTCTGGATGATCAATGGATTGCGGCGGGGACTGGCTGGGAGCCGTATTCTGATGTTTTGACAGCGGCGAGTCAGGTGCGTCTTAAAGACAACATGAGTCACTTGCCTCACGCAGTAGATATCCTCAATATTGGTGTCGAGATGATTCGTCAGGACCGAGGAGTACCTGCTGAAAAAGCACTGCCAGTTTATCTGCGTGATAATGTGGCACGCACGGAAGCGGAACGTAAGAATAGTTAGGGTGACTTGCCTGCGGGAACAAAGGTTATCGAGTGAGGAATTATGATGAGTTCAGATCTGCTTGATGCAGCACAAGTGTCTGCTTTCCGGAAAGATGGCGTAGTGTTGATTAAAGGGTTATTTAGCGATTGGGTTGAACCCTTGCGCAACGGTATTGAGCACAATATGCAATCCCCCGGTGACTATGGAAAGAACTACACCGCAGATGGACAAAAGGGTCATTTTTTTGGTGACTATTGCAATTGGCAGCGAATTCCTGAGTACCGAGACTTCTTTTTTAATTCAGACGCTGCAAGAGTTACCTCACAACTTATTCAATCTGGCACTGTGCGAATCTTCCATGAACATGTGCTGGTAAAAGAACCGGGCACAACACAGAAAACGCCCTGGCATCATGATCAGCCTTATTATTGTGTCGACGGAAAGCAGCTATGCAGTTTATGGATCCCGCTGGACGCAGTTGATAAATCCGTTTGCCCCGAATTTATCGCCGGGTCACATTTGTGGGGTAAATGGTTTATGCCAACTAAATTTACCGGGCTGTCCTACGAACGCGATGAAGCGAATTTGTCTGTGATGCCAGACATCGATGGTGATCGCGCTGACTATAATATCCATTCATGGTCACTGGATCCGGGTGATTGTATTGCGTTTCATTACTTAACGGTCCATGGTGCACCTGAAAATTTGAGTACTCAGCGCAGGCGTGCGTTTTCAGCAAGACTGATGGGGGATGATGCGGTGTATGCAAAACGCGGCGGTGAGATTTCCCCACCGTTTCCCGGGCTTGAGAAAAAACTACAGCCCGGTGACAGAATGGATACCGAAGAATTTCCGCTGATTTATGGCGGTTAATTTATAGGTATTTATTTTCGCCTGGAATCAGCAAGAATTTGTTTGCGCTTTTTATCCGACAGTTTTTCAATGGAGTATCGCAGCATGGTGCGCGGCATTCGAGTGGCATACTGATCAATAAAGTTCAGTAAGCGTAGTTCATCCCGTTTACCCGCTTCCCGTAGCATCCAGCCGGTCGCTTTGTGCATAAGATCTTCCGGGTCATCAAGGCATTGTTCTGCATAGCGATAGGTGTCGTCGAGGTCATGCTGACGAATATAGTAAAACGTTGAAAGCATCGCAATGCGCCTGTCCCACAGGCCTCTTGCTGTGATCATCTTATGCAGGCGACTACGGTCTCTACCGAAGTGCCATTCTCCACTAATATACGGTGCAGATGAATCAACCAGATCCCAGTTATTAATGACTTTCCTGTGCTTAAAGTAGGCGTTAACAATAGCTCTGCGTTCGTTTTCAGTGCCACGCTTGAACTGATCAACCATTGCCAGAAGTGCGAACAGCCTGGTTTCGTGCCATTGGCTTTGTAACAGAGTTACTGCGTCTGGCAGACTCAGTTCTGAACGGCTGGACTTAACCAGTTGCCGCAGTGCCGGGACTCTGATTCCAAGAAACTGTGTGCGTTCTGAATATTCTCCGGGTCCGGTCTTAAAGAATCGGGCCGCGTTGGCGGCCACTTCATCATTGGCGAGCGTTTCAAGCTGTTTCTGTATGCTTTTGGCAACGCTCATTATGGTTAGTTTTCAACGATCCGCTTTCAAGGCACTTTCATAGTCTTTGACTGAAAAGCCAATCAGCAGTGTTTTACCGGTTCGCAGAATAGGCCGTTTTATCATGGCCGGGTGTTCGCAGAGCAAGCTTGCGGCGTTGGATGCGGTGGTGCTGTCTTTTATTTTTTCATCCAGTTGACGCCAGGTCGTGCCGCGTTTGTTCAGTACCTTATCAAAGCCCAACTTATCGATAAATTCCTGCACGGTTTTTTTGTCGATACCATCGACTCGATAATCGTGGAAAGTATATTCACGGCCAAGCTCTTCTAAAAATCGACGAGCCTTTTTTATCGTGTCGCAGTTTTTGATGCCATATAGGGTGGTTGCCATTAGTCTATCGAGCGCAGCAGTTCGTTGATGCCGACTTTACTGCGGGTTTTCTCATCGACACGTTTCACAATCACCGCACAATACAAACTGTACTTTCCGTTTTCTGCAGGCAAATTGCCTGAAACAACAACAGATCCGGCTGGTACTCTGCCATAAAGGATTTGATCATTTTCACGATCATAGATTCGGGTGCTTTGACCAATATAGACACCCATAGAGATAACTGATCCCTCTTCGACAATCACTCCTTCTACAACTTCTGAGCGAGCGCCTACAAAGCAGTTGTCTTCGATAATGGTTGGAGAGGCCTGGAGCGGTTCAAGTACGCCGCCAATGCCGACGCCGCCGGACAAGTGAACATTTTTACCAATCTGTGCGCATGAACCGACGGTGGCCCAGGTGTCGATCATGGCGCCGCTGTCTACATAGGCACCGATATTGACGTAAGAGGGCATGAGTACGGTGTCAGGTGCAATGTAGGATCCTTTACGTGCGACTGCGGGAGGCACAACACGCACACCGGACGCCGCGAACTGCTCGGCGGTGTAGTCAGTGAACTTGGTGTCTACCTTGTCGTAGAACTGAGCGTAACCGCCGGCACTCATTGGCGCGTTATCGCGAATTCGGAAAGACAAAAGCACCGCTTTTTTCAGCCACTCATGGACTTCCCAGTCACCAACGCCGCGTTGTGAGGCGACGCGGGCCTCGCCGGAATCGATCAGTGCGATGGCTTGTTCAACAGCCGCTTTGGTACTGGCGTCCACAGTAGAAGGGGTGATTTCAGCGCGATTCTCGAAGGCGTCATTGATGGTTTGTTCAAGATCTGACATAGGTTTCTCGGAGCAAATTAAGTTTGATGGAATTCGTTTGCGCATATGGTATCGCTATTGGCGCAATTAGTCTTACGTTTCTGAAGTTATATCTGCCGTTCGAAATTCTAACTCTCGGGGGCTATTTTGTGATTCAAAGGCAGCTAACGATGCGGTGGCAAGCGTCTGTGCATTGTTCCACTGGCGCCACGAGTGCGAGACGGATCTGGCCATCCCCGGGATTTTTAGTGCCATCACTGCGGGACAAGTAGCTGCCGGGCAGCACCTTTACATTCTGCGTGTTCAGTAATTCGCGTGTGAATTCAGTGTCTGATCGGCCCAGTTGTGGCCACAGAAAAAAACCGGCGTCCGGCCGTTTAAGCTTGAGCGGTTCGCCAAGGATATCCAGCACAGCAGTGTATTTCTCGCGATAGAGTTGTCGGTTTTGAATGACATGGGCCTCATCCTGCCATGCGGCGATGCTGGCGTGGTCGGTATGGATCGGCATGGCACTGCCGTGGTAGGTCCGGTATAGCAAAAACAATTTTAAAAGCTCACTGTCACCGGCGACGAATCCAGAGCGTAATCCCGGTAAATTTGATCTCTTTGAAAGGCTGTTGAAAACAAGACAACGCCGATATTCTGTATTGCCCATCTGTGCAGCAGCCTGTAACAGGCCCGCGGGTTTGTTGTTTTCGTCCGGGTATATTTCTGAATAACATTCATCGCTGATGATGACAAAGTTATGTTCTTCCGCCAGAGTCAGCAGTTTCACCAGAGTTGCTTGCGGCACTACTGCACCCGATGGATTGCCAGGTGTGCACAGGTATATCATTTGGCACTGTTGCCAAACGCTTGTTTGTATGGAGTCGAAGTCCGGTTGATAGCTATTGGACGCAGGGGAGTCGTAAAACCATGGTTTTGCGCCGCATAACAGGGCCGCACCTTCATAGATTTGATAAAACGGATTGGGCATTAGTATGTGGTGATCAGGCGATGTTGAATCGAACAGACACTGGGCTATCGCAAACAGAGCTTCCCGTGTGCCATTGACAGGCAGTACATGGTGTTGCGCGGTTATCGTGTCCAGGGGAAGCTGAAATCGATCAGTAATCCATTGTGCTATAGCGGTTCGCAGATTCAGGCTGCCCGGGGTGGGCGGGTACTTAACGACCCCTGACAGATGCTTTTTGAGTGTTTCGAGCACAAAGTCAGGAGGCGAGTGTTTCGGCTCTCCAATAGAGAGGTCAATTAATGCTTGATCGGCATTCGGTTGAATATCGGCAATCAACTCTTTAAGCCGTTGAAACGGATAGGGCTGTAGCAGTCCAAGGTTGGGGTTCATTGTGTTAGCTGCCCCGATAGGTCGAATAGCCAAATGGTGAAAGCAGTAGAGGTACGTGGTAATGCTGGTCCGGATTGCTGATACCGAAGCGGATAATTACGATATCCAGGAATAGTATTTCATCTGCGGACGCGTCGTTGGCACGCAGATAGTCTCCTGCATGAAAATGAAGTTCGTAGGTGCCTTTTTTTAAAGTGCCGGGTGCGATCAACGGTTGATCGGTACGTCCGTCGCTGTTGGTTTTAAATATACCGAGGGAGCTGTCGGAGTCACTGGAAAAAAGCTCTATTTTGATGTTGTCGGCGGGCTTGCCACGACTGGTATCAAGAATATGAGTTGAAAGGCCTGCCATAGTTCTGTCACTTGCGATAGTTTAAGAAGCACAATTATAAACGGAAATTCGTCGGGTTATGGGCATTCGTTGCATTGTGCTCGCCGGTGTTTGAAGTTTAAGGCAGCTGTCACGCAAATCAACGAAGTGTAAAAGATTCTCAGTAAAATCGTCTTCCCCGCGGCTTTCGTTGCAGTGGGTAGCTGTACATTGGCGCTGTTGCTAGATGCGTTTGGTAGCGCCAAACAGCTTGATTCTCAATGGATAAGTGCACTGGGTGCGAAGCAAGTGTGTGGCTGCAAGCCGCCATGCATATTTGTCCGCAGTCGTTTGTATAAGGCGTGTTATGCCATGCGGAGCTGTGCATTCATAGTATTTTTTATACATCGATTCACGGGGCAGCATCATTATGAATGGCGAGCGAAAGATGGCGAATCAAGGAGTCTGAGCGTGAGAAGCCTGCGTAGCAATAACATGCTGTACGAGGGTCCTTACCTTGTTAAATGATGGCGCGATCTTTTGAGGCTCGTAGTTATTCGACCGCGACAAAAATGATCGATTAAAGAGCGCCGTTTGGGCACGTGTGTAGTAGCAGAGGATCTGCCGCGCTGCCTTTCATCTAACAAATCTATAAGTATCTGACTAATAGTGTTGAGATATTTTCGGCAACATACAAAGCCGTCCAGTAAATACGATAAACGCAAAGCGTTGCTCTTGACCTTGATCTACCCGCGTTTAATCAGTTTTGAGAGTGATCGTGGAAGTGGGTCGACGCGCCCTGGATGGCGCAAAGAGCGCTGTCAGCCATGCATGGCTGACAGCGCTATCCACTTCCACGATCACTCTCAAAATGCCGCAGGCCCCCGAAGGGCCGAATAGTTGCACAAAGACTTTTTGCTTCGTTTTTGGTCTTCAAAAATTTAGAAGTCCCCGATAGGGGATCTGCAAACCCCTCGCCTTTAGGCGACGGAT
>CAZNOB010000065.1:0-2886 GCA_964574535.1 uncultured Granulosicoccaceae bacterium
CAGCTGAGCTAGGGGCGCGTAACGCAGAGTGTATGCCGCCGGCCGGGAAACTACAAATAGTTGCAGACAGTGCGAACCTCTGCCGCTTAATTCGCTGGTGATGTTGCCGATAACGTGGGGCAATTAGGGCCCTTTCGTGGTGAAAGTGGCGGTATTTAGAATATTAGGGTGAGAATTTATGGGCAACGCGGTTAAAAAAAATGATGAGCGTCGCAATTATCGCAGAGTATCGGACGCGGTGGCGTTGCAGATTGACGTGTTAGACAGTGGTGAGGCTGCTAATCAGCCCTTTATTGATAGCATCGAGTTGCCAGACTATCCGACTCACGTGGTGAGTTTGAGTCCGAACGGCTTGAAGTTCTATCACACCGAACCGATCGCTGAGGGGGAAAAGGTATCGCTGACGATAAAGTTTTTCCCGAGCCAGCAGTGTATGGATATCGTTGCTGATGTGGTGAATTCGGGTGAGGATGGCACACGCAGCAAAGACGATCGCTTCTTTGCCGGGCTGGCTTTTCGCAACTTGAGCCAGGAGTCCCGCGACATTATTCTGGAGCACATTGACGTGGTGGCACGTCAGTCTTTCGGTGGCGCGGTGAAACTGGTCAACAAGTAGGCGATCATTTTTAGCGATTGTTTTTAAGAATAAGACTGGTTAGACGTTCACGCAGCCAGTCGCGTCCCATCAGTGGTATCGCACCCCGGATAAACGCCACGTGTCCTCCCTGGTCTGCCAATTCAAAGGTCACCGATGGTGATAGTTGTTCATCATTTAGCGGTAAGCATTTTTCGGTAAAGAAGGGATCTTTGCGTGAAAAAATAATGTGTGTCGGTGTGGTGATTTTGATCAGATCGGGGAGTGTGCTCGCCGTTCGATAATAATCATCGCATGAGTCAAAGCCGTGCAGGGGAGCGGTGATTTGATCGTCAAACTCAACAAAGTTGGTTACCTCCTCGTAGCGGGTCCTGGCCAGGTTTAGATGAGGATATAACTTATCCTTTCGCCTGATCGCATTTTTCATCTGTTTGACCAGTGCCCACTGGTACAGCTTTGAGAAACCACTATTCAACTTCTTTGCCCCCTCGGCCAATACCAGCGGTGGCGACACAGCGACCGCAAATTTGAGCGGGTTGTCCGGCCGTTTTGCCAGATACTTCAAAAGCGCATTTGCACCCAGTGAGTATCCCACGGCAATGACGGGGCTGGCCGGGTGGCGGTTGGACAGGGTTTGAATTATGAACTCAATGTCGTCAATGTGGCCTGAATGATAAGACCCTGCAGTTAAATTTGGTTGCCCGCTACAGCCACGAAAATGCATTAGTACAGAGCGTATTTTTAGCGTCTGCAAAGTGGCCATCAATGAGCGGACATAACGTGATTTTATTGAGCCGGTCAGACCGTGAAAAATAACGACGACTGGCCCGCTATGGTCAGTGTCACTGCTGCTGCAATGATGCAGGTCGAGAAAATCTTCATCGGGGGTGGTGATTCTTTCTACGCGGGTTTGTGGCCAGGGGGAAGGATGAATTTTTGCAGCCCACAAGGTTTGTGCATGGGGATTACGAAGCCACCATGCTGGACGAAATTTACTCTTGGTAAGCATGTATCCGAGACCCGGTTCTCGACGCTTTGTTAGAATAACCAAGTATCGAGACCCACTAATAATAAGAAAAATAAAATGAAAGTACTGGTCACTAACGATGATGGCTGGCAAGCGCCAGGTATAAACGCGCTTGCCGATGCAATGCGAGAAATGGCAGAGGTGAAAGTAGTTGCCCCTGATCGAAATTGCAGTGCCGCCAGTAACTCCCTGACACTCACCTATCCTATCAGAGCAAAGGAACAGGCGGATGGTGTTTTTGCCGTGCAGGGGACGCCTGTTGACTGCGTTAATATCGCTTTAAATGGATTGCTCGACTGGCAGCCGGATTTGGTGGTCAGTGGTATTAATTCGGGACCTAATCTGGGTGATGATGTGGTTTATTCGGGGACGGTTGCCGCAGCGATGGAAGGCCGGTTTCATGGCTACCCTGCGATAGCTTTTTCATTGGCAGGGCATACTGAAAAATATGATGCAGCAGCAAGAACTGCGGCAAAAATAGTAAAGCGATTTATGGCAGAGCCGCTTGCCGGTGACAGCCTGTTAAATATTAATATTCCTGCTGTATCTATGGATGAAATTATTGGCACCGAAGTGACTCGGCTGGGGAGCCGGCATCGTACCAGGAATCTTATTATGCAAGATGATCCGCGTGGTGAACGAATATTCTGGATTGGCCCGGTGGGCGAGTCTGCTGATGATAAAGAGGGTACTGATTTTCACGCCATCGCCAACAAGCTTGTATCGGTTACACCGATTGAAGTCGATATGACTCAGCATACCAACCTGACACATATTAATGATTGGCTGCTGGGAGACGTCGCATGAATATGGAAGCAAGGTTTCGCGGAATCGGTATGACCTCTCATCGAACCCGGTTGCGGTTGGTGGAACGCCTGCGCAGCGCCGGCATCAGGGACGAGTCTGTTTTGCAGTCGATGGTTGATGTTCCCAGGCATTGTTTTGTTGATGAGGCGATGGCATCACGTGCATACGAAGATTGCGCGTTGCCTATTGGTGAAGGTCAAACTATTTCGCAGCCCTATGTTGTGGCGCTAATGACAGAACTTGTCGTCAATAGTGGCATGCATGGCAGACCCGTGAGCCGGGTGCTGGAGATTGGTACCGGGTCGGGGTATCAGGCGGCAGTGCTTGGGCAGTTGGTGCCAAATGTTTATACACTCGAGCGAATTCGCAGTTTGTCGCATCGCGCTGGTCGTCGTTTCGGTGAGCTCGGTTATCGAAATATCAAGTCGCGCTACGTAGACGGGATTGAAGGCTGGGC
>CAZNOB010000065.1:2986-9390 GCA_964574535.1 uncultured Granulosicoccaceae bacterium
GTGCTCATCTAACCGTTTCAGGTTACAAAAGGGTAGTAACTGGTTTAACAAAGCGATCTCGTCCTCTGTTTTAATTGCAGTTTTTAAATTGCTACCGTATAAAGTCGGTTAGAGAAGGGAGTCTTTCGCGCGGCTCCGGCTCTTTTTCAGGTTCTATCACGGGTTCCGCAAACTCGACCAACGCTCAGATGCGCCAGACATCAGCAAAGCTAGCTCTTTGAAGAAGCACGGTACGGTTTGTATCCATGGTAGGCCAATAGCAAATCGCAATTTAAAGGCTGATTATGAATTACACCAAATTGGGCACCGCTGTCTGTGCAAGCTCGCTGCTGCTAATCGGAGGCTGTGGCATTCTGGAGACCGTAGACGTAGATGAATTCCGTTTTGATTCCAATTCTTACATAGTGCAACCAGGCGACACGCTTCAGTCGGTGGCCGACCGATATAAACTGGATCCTAATGCCCTGGCTGCTGCTAACACACTGGAGTCCAATCAGTTGCAGCCGGGTCAGCGAATATTGCTGATTCGTGATAATGCGACTAATTCCGGATTGAAAAGTGCCGGAGTACCGGAAGGCAGTCAGGTGGTGATGGTTCCAGCGGCAGGGCCTGCGGTACCAGCCACGCAAGTGCTGCAGGGACCGACTGAGGGTTCAGTGGTAGCAGTCGCACCGAGAGAGAAGGTAGTGGCGATTCACGACCCTGCCGCACCAGATGCATTGCTTGATGATCCCGACCCGTTGTTTGTCTCTGACTTGCCAGCAGCGCCCGGTGCACTGCCAACCTTACCCGACGCGCCAATCATTGCTGATGTTCGTGTAGATCAGGCTACTATTGATGCTGGCAAGGTTGTTCGCCCGGAAGGCACTGAAACAATCATTGAAGATGTCAAACCCTACACCTCTAATGAACTGGCACAGGCCGATATCATTCCCGCTGCTGGAAGTGTGCAGATCAACGATAATTTAACTGCCACCAGAGCGGTCAAGAAAGTGACTGTTAACTCAGTGGCCGATGGCTGGAACTGGCCTGCGTTAGGTCAAATCACTCGCGAATTTGATTTGCGCGAGATAAACCGACAAGGGCTCGACATTGATGCCGGTCCAGGTGCTGGGGTTCAGGCAGCAGCCGATGGAGAAGTGGTCTACAGCGGAAGGGATCTCGCCAGTTATGGCAATTTGGTCATTTTGCGCCACGAAGATAACTTTCTTAGTGCGTATTCCAAAGTTAGTGATATCTTTGTAAAGGAAAATCAAAAGGTTAAGGCAGGTGATTTGATTGCTGTTGTTGGTGAAAGCCAGGCGGACGGCACCGAGCTACACTTCGAAATACGCCGCAATGGCGAGCCTGTTAACCCGGTAGATTATCTGCCAGCGCTGTAAAACTAACGCCTGACTCCATACTTGGCACGGTTGTTGCGAAGTATTAAACCGAAGTTGTTTCGCGCGCCACAGTGTTGGCGCGACCGGTTTAAAAGGCACGACGGGAAGAATCAGCTTCGCATAACAAAACTAAAATAACTATTTGCGGAGATAACGATGGGCCAGAGTCAGTTAGCAGAATGGGACGGTAGCGAAAGCGAAGAGCGTTTGCATGCAAATGCACGGGGTGAAGATGTCGCCGATGTGTCTGAGGACATCGACGAAGACGAAGATGAAAGTGAAGCCGACGAAGAAACCTTTGCGGCGCAGCTAAGCCGTACTAAAGCACAATCCCCCAGTAACAAAGCGCGTGCTCGTGATATGGACGCTACGCGTCTATATTTAAAAGAGATTGAGCACTCGCCGTTGTTGACGGCAGATGAAGAAAAAGCCTACACCCGTTTAGCGCAAAAGGGTGATGAAAAAGCCCGCGCCAAAATGATTGAATGCAATCTGCGATTGGTTGTGAAGATCGCCAGGCGCTATTTAAATAGAGGTTTGACACTTCTCGATCTGATTGAAGAGGGCAATCTGGGTTTAATTCACTCTGTTGAGAAGTTTGATCCGGAGCGTGGCTTTCGATTCTCTACTTATGCTACCTGGTGGATTCGTCAGACCATCGAAAGAGCGTTGATGAACCAGACCAGAACCATTCGGTTACCTATTCATGTAGTGAAAGAAATGAATGTGTATCTGAAAGCTGAGCGTCGCCTGCAGCAGAAAATGGATCACGAGCCCACCGTTGAAGATATCGCAGCGGAGTGTGAAAAGCCGGTTGCTGATGTAAAGCGTCTGTTGGGCCTGCGTGATCGTGTTTCCTCAGTCGATGTGGCGATGGGCCCTGACGGTGACCGACCGTTACTGGATATTATTCCCGATGACAATAATCCTGATCCCGCTCACAAGCTTCAGGATGACAGTATCCACAAGCAGATAAATAACTGGCTGATGAAACTTGAGAGCAAGCACCGTGAGGTGGTGGTTCGACGTTTTGGTCTTCACGGGTATGAGCGAACGACTCTTGAAGATGTTGGTAAAGAGCTGGGTGTGACCAGAGAGCGAGTACGTCAGATACAAATGGAAGCGCTGAAAAAGCTTCGTCGTATTCTTGAAGGGTCCGGGTATACGTGGGAAGCGTTGCTGGAAGGGCAGTAAATGGGGTATTCAGGTGTGAGGTTGCGGTCAAAGCGATCTCACCGACCAGCTTGACCCGCAGGAGCAGACTCTTGCGGTATCTCTCACGTTAGTAAGTGGTGTCAGAAATCACACCACATCTGTCATAGTTTTGACTTTCTGCGCCAGCTATTTGGCGCCTTATGTACATCTGGTTAAGCACTATTCTCCGGGCACGGAGTCCTCGCACGGCAATCGATTGCTGCTGTTTACGCGGCCGTCGGTGCGAAGCCAGGATGATGATTGTTGCGCATGAATTTCTATACGCTGACAACTCGTCCCTGGTATGAGATATTCTCCTTAATATTAATCCTGCGGCGTTTGATTGCCAGTTGGCTTTGCAACAGGCTGTTCCTGGGGCGGGAGCTTGGTTTTATTATCATCTTCGACCATTGATTCAAGCGTTTCGCTGTCATTCTCGTTCTCATCGTCGTTTAACGAATCAAGGACGGGCAGGGGATCAATATATCTCCAGGCCGGCAGCGAGGTGATTACGCTGGCAAGCAGGGTACCGCTGCGTAATATCCAAAAGACGTATCCCACAGATAAGCCTGATGCGATCGTCACACTACTACTGAGCACAGTCTTGTCTACACTGGTGGTGTCGCGCATTGTCTGTGTGGTTGTATCCATCTGATTGGCGAGCCTGGATAGTGCAACTTGCGTGAGCAGGTTTTCTTTTGCGCGTTGTTCTGCAACGTTATTCTGAATGTCAATAAACAGGGAGTCATTCGCTTGCTTAACAGGCCTGTTTTGAGTGATTTCTATGACTTCGATTTCAAGCTCGGTGAATTCTGCCTGATTGATCTCAGGCGGCTCGGGAAGCGATTGTTCCTGATCCTGAGCTCCCTCAGTTGTGGGCCCGGCATCTTTGTCGAAGATCGGTGCTGTTGTCTCGGTTGCCGGCGGTGATTCAGGTTTCTCTGGGGTCTCTTCCAGTTCTGGTTCAGTTCTGGATATTGCCTCTGCAGGTGCCTCGGCCGGCAGTGCTGCGGAAAACGCGGGCTCCAGTTTGATTTCAATATCTGTGGTTGCCGCTTTACTTTGGCCGTCGTCAGCACTAACGGTCACTTCAATAGAATCGATTTTTGAGTCTGGCGTATTGACTGTGAATTCCAGCGTTGCGGGATCAAACTTCAGCCATGGTGGTAATGGTTCACCGTTTTTGAGCGTTGCGGAATAGCTTAGTGAGTCTCCGTCTTCATCAATGAACGTTTGTTGCGGCAGTGTAAATGAAAATGGAGCTACGGCTGCATGTTGGGTGGATTGACTGATCGGGACCGGTGCATCGTTAGCATCAATCACCTGCAGAATGACTGGCTGCTCGTGTTGACTTCCAGCTTCATCGACGGCTGTCAGTGTCAATGTGATTTCACTTTCTGCTTCAAAGTCGAGCGATATATCGTCCCGCAGCTTTAGTACGTTGTCGACGACCTGAAAGCGTTCGTCATCTACGCTAAAAGTGTGTGTATCTGCTGGATCCTGATCTTCTGCTCTGAGTTGTGCAACCGTGGCTGCCGGAGAATTTTCGCTAACCTGTGTAGAGGAAGGCACAATGTTATGCGGTGCATCGTTCACTGGCGCAACATTGAATGTGATAATCGACGAAGTGGTGGCGATATTGAGATTTCCCGTAGCATCACCGGAATCTACCGGACGGAATTCGATCATCGTATGTGCTTCACCAAAGGAGTGAGCTTCGGGTTCGAAGTACAGCTCTCCTGCATTGATTGTCGTACTGCTGATGGTCTGACCTGCGGTGACGACTTGTCCTTGCGAAATAAGTTGACCCTGACCGATGATGGCATCGATGATTACTGCAGACAGAGTGTCAGAAGCGTCAATGTCATTAAAACCAAATACTGTGGAGTCTAATAGAACTGGCGTATCTTCGATTGATTGAATAGTATGATTTTGACCAGAAGGAGGATCATTGACTGGCGACACATCTATGGTGATTGTGGTCGCTGCTCCTGCTGTATCTATCCCGCCGTTGGTGGTGCCGCCATTGTCTATCGCACGAAAATCAAATGCCGAGATCGCCACGCCATTGATATTGCTTGCCGGTGTAAATATGAGGCTGCCGGTTGAAATTTCTCTGACAGGAATAATCGTGCCCGGTGTTACCGGTGCGCCGTTGTTGGTGAGAATACCGTTCTCTGCTTCGGACACCACCATGATTCTATCAAGAGTGTGTCCATCTTCCGGGTCAATCAGTCCGAAGTCTGTAGATTTAAACTGATACGGGGTGTCTTCAGAAGTGACAACAGTATTGTTCAGGCCAAATGGCTGATCGTTGACGGCAAGTACATCAATAGAGATTATATAGTTGTCGATAGAGGCTGATTGTCCGCCATTGGTATTGTCACCGGAATCGACAACCCGGAATTCAAGATCATCGTAGTTAGCTCCGTTTGCCTGAGGGGGAGCTAGAAAAACCAAGCCAGAGTCGCGGATGTCTGCGACGCTAATTGAATCAAGTGCGCTCACAGGCTGACCGAAGAGTGTGAGTGTCTCGTTGGCGGGAGGGGTCACAATAGTGACTGCGTTAAACAGATCATTGTCTATATGGTCTTCGAATCCAAAGTCATTCAGATTAAAGACATACTCGATATCTTCTAAAGCATGAACTGTATTATCCCCGGCGGTGGGCGGATCATTGACCGGCAGGACATCAAGAAAAACAGTGTTGGTATTTATCGACTTGTCTGTACCGCCATTTGTAGTGCCGCCATCGTCAATAACATGAAAGTCAAACTGATCATAGGGTGAGCCATGATCATTGTTGTTCGGTTGATAGGTTAGTTTACCTGCGACGATATCACTGACCGTTACCGATGTGCCAGCTAATACAGACTCGCCATTGAGTGATAGCGTACCGGCTAATGGTATTGTAGAAATTTCTACAGCGGCTATAGAGTGTCCGTCGTCTGGATCGTTAAATCCAAAATCTTCCGCTGCAAAGGTTAACGATGCGTCTTCGAGAATTGTCGTCGAAAAGTCGGAGCCGAACGGGGCGTCGTTGACTGCATTAATATTTATGGTAATCGTGTTGGGGGACTGGTCCTGATCTGTACCCAGGTTAGCGGTGCCGCCATTGTCAGCAACCGTGAAATCCCACTGTGTATATGCATTGCCGTTGGCCTGTGGCGGCGGGGTATATTCTAGCTGGTTGGCATTGATGTCCGAGATAGTAATAACTTGTGTTTCGAAAACCGCCACACCATTAAGTGTCAGCAGGCCTGATGACGGCAGCGAATTTACTATAAGTCGATCAAAGGCGTGGTTTTCAACCAGATCCGAAAATCCGAAATCACTGATGCTGAACACTTTAACAGCTCCTTCATCCATGGTGACACTGGTGTTTTGTCCGGAAGGAGGGTCATTGATGGCGAGTACTGAAAGATTGATGCGGCTATCGGTGCTACTGAAAGCAGAGTCTGCCGGGAGCGATGTCAGGTCTGCGATGGCTATACTTGTTGATGTGGTATATGGGCCAGGGTAGGTGTCATCTATCACGCGTACCGAGATGGCTGGAGGCATCCCGTTGTAGTCGGTTGAGGGAAGAAATCGTAGGCTGCTATCTTCGGATAAGATCACCGCGTTACTGATGCTGACTGTACCTATGTCAGACCAAAGTTCACCGTCTGTAGTGTATTGCCACTGGCCTTCGGTTGCGGAGAGGTTTTGGTGAACTGCGATACCACTAAGTGTGCCTTCGATATCGTCAAAGTTATTTGCGTAAAGGTTGTCTATTCTGGCGCCGGCGGGGCTTAAATCATCTTCTGGAATATCTGCGAGAGTAGCATC
>CAZNOB010000065.1:9490-24947 GCA_964574535.1 uncultured Granulosicoccaceae bacterium
TTCTGGCGCCGGCGGGGCTTAAATCATCTTCTGGAATATCTGCGAGAGTAGCATCGGACGCGAATGGTCTGTCGTTTACAGAGACCACTTCTGTCGATAGTGTACTTGAGTGGCTATAGGCAGTTGTACCACCGGTGGTTTGTGCGTTTGAGTGCTGTAGTGAAGTCGGTGTCGTAAATAGTCCTGTGTAGGTGTCATCGACGGCATGGACGGTCAGGGGTGAGGGTATGCCGTGGTAGTTGAGATTCGGTAAAAACCGAATGTGCGTCGAAGAGTCAAGCATAAGTGCATTGGCGTTGGTAACATCTGTGATGTTAGTCCACTCGCTTCCGTTGACAGAGTATTGCCAGTATCCGTTAGCTGCAGGTGCTGCTGTGACCGCGATCCCTGTAAAATTTGATGAATCATCACTATCATTGACCAGGCCACTGAATATACTCGCAATGGTATTGCTGGCTGGACTGGATGCGTCTTCAAAGCTATCTGGTAGTAGCGCACCTGCACTGACTTCCGGTGCATCGTTAACTGGTGTTACTGTTATATCGATCGATGCAACATTGGAACTTAATGGAGTAGTACCGCCGTTGCTGAGTGCGTTGATTACTATTCTTGTTGAGTTTTCGCTGAAAGGTCCGGTATAGCTGCTATCAATTGCCCTGAAGTCCAGTGAAGGCGGAGTGCCGTTATAGTTGGTGGCTGGTAAGAATCGAATCCATGTGGCGCTATCGATAGCAAGAGCAGATGAAGCCGTCGTGCTGTCGATTGGTTGCCAGGTTATGGCATCAGTTGCATACTGCCACTGGCCTTCAGCTGTGGTTGCAGTGTTGGCCATTATGGCAATGCCGAGCAGGGTGTTATCTGCGTCTGGATCTGAAAACTGCGGGCTGAGCAGGCTGCCAACATTGTATGGGGTAGGTGAGCTTTCGTCTTCTTCAATCGAGGGCAAGGTAACTGACCCTATATCCGGCGCGTCGTTCAGCCGGCTGACTTCAATGAAACGGCTTTGTATAACGGAATCGCTGGTTCCGTCTGAGACGAATATTGAAACAACTCGATTGTTAGTGTCCGGGTGATCGCTGGTGTTTTGGTATGTTACCGATCGAATGGCGTTTTCAAATATTGCCAGAGTGGTATTGCCTGTCAAAGTTAGCGCGCCGTTTAAAGGATCCCAGTTTCCTGTGATGCCACCGCTGTCAGTGAACGACAAGATATCTTCGCCAGACTGGTAGCCAGTGTTGATGGTCAGTGTAGCGGTTCGGAGGTTGGTATTATCGGCGTCGGTTATCGAGGCGCTATTGGTCAGTGCTGTGAGACCATCGTTCTCTGTGTAGCTGAGAACTGTGGTGTCAAAAGTCAGTTTGGGGGCGTCGTTTACTGCGTCAATATGGATCGGTATCGTACCCAAATTGATATCCGTTCCTCCCCCGGCTCCTGTGTTCCCGTTATCGTTAACCCATACTGTGATGGTATCTGCATTGTTGCCGTTGTAATGTTCATCCGGATGCAGGTACTTCAGGTTAGTCGGATTGCCAATATAGGCGTTTAGATGGCTTAAAGTACCTTTAAGTGTTATTGCCGAACTATTGCCGCCGATTATGATGTTGGGGTCGTGTTCCGTAGATAGTTCACCGCTGTTTGACGTTTCCAATGTGATTGTGAGGTTTGATGAGCCTCCGTCGTCAGGATCGCTAACTATGATTGCGGATAAATCAACTTCACTTAGAGTATCCTCTACTACGCGAAGATCGGTTGGAATTGAGCCAATGTTTAGCGGATCATCGTTGGTGGGCGCAATAATAATATTTACTGAGCCGAGAAAGGCTGCGGTGGCGTTGCCCGAGCCAGAGTTACCATTGTCGGCGATACTTAACAATAGAATGTCTGCCGTAGATTCTATTGGACCTGATTCACTATTCAGGTAGGCGATCGATGATGGATTGGCGAGATAGGTATTTAGATCACTCAAGGTACCGCTGATGGTTAGCGTGTTGGTATTATTGCCCGTAGTGGTAATTCCGGATTGACTTGCAGCTGTCAGCCTGCCATCAGTGGAGACACTTAAGTTGAGGGTTAGTACACCGGAGCCACTGTCAACATCGGCCAGAAGAACGGAAGTCAGGTCTATTGGACTGAGGCTATCCTCCGTAACTGTCACAGAGCCTGGCAGTGCTCCGGAATTAAACGGGCTGTCATTGACTTGATTGATGGTGAGCGAGAACGTTTTGCTATCTGTTCCGCCATCACCGTCTGTGAAATCTGCACTGAAATTTATTGTGGCCTCAGGGTTATCAGATGTCGAGTGGAAACCTATTGCCCGTAATAGTGCCTGAGTGCTGGTTACATCCGAATTTGAGTTTAGAGAGACAGTCAGCGGCAGTCCACCTTCACCACCACTTGCATGTCCTATAATGGTTCCGGCATACCTGATGTCGCCGGTGTTGCTATCAATGGTAATTGCGCCTGTGGGCGTCACACTGAGAGTGTCTTCGATTGATGTACCAGTGTCAGGGATAATGTTGATGGTTCCGCCATCGAAATCAGTAGAATCAATATCTGCTATCGCGGCATTTGGCAAGATTAGCTCAGCCTGTGAGTTCTCAGTGTAAGTTGGCGAGTCCGGTAGTGTGAGAATCGGGCCATCGTTAACTGCTTGTACATCAATAGGCAGACTATAAATTTCTTTAGGTGCAAGTGACTCAATTGCCCAGGCGAAAACATTGGCGATGAAAATATCGTTCTGTGTATTGAGAGTGCCATCTCCGGTGGTGTCCTGGCGGAAAATTCCTTCATCCGATGAAAACAATATATGCCCGTTGCCATGTTCACGGAGCACTAACGATGGATTTCCTGTAGTGCTGTGACTTGCCAACACCAGATCATCAGTAGCAATATCACTACTTTCAAAGTAACCACCTGCTCCGACTCCGCGTATGTTAGTCACGTTGCCGAATATTCCCGTCGTGATTGGGTGGTCGGTGTTATTCACATTCCATAATGTGCTTCCGCCGTTGCTAACCGGCAGGCCGTAGTAGCTGGTTATGTCGTCAAAATCATTCAGATCACTGGTTGCAATCAGAATTCCACCCCCTAGAACCCACTCATCTATATCTGCCAATTCTGCGGCAGATAACGTTCCGTCTGGCAAGTAGCCACTAAACAATATATGCCCGTTCGACAAGTAAGCTGTGTCTACAGTGCTGGTGGCATTCAGGATACTTAAGTCTGTTGTGACAATTCCTGTCGGGCTAAAGAGAATATCATTGGCAATTATTCGTGCTGCTGATGTAAGAGAAGAGTCAAGAGTGTAGTTTGAAGTATGTCCTGAAAGTACGTTTAAACTGAGGTTGCCCGAATTTACACTGAAGTCGAAGGACGCATAAGGCGTGCCTGAGGTTTCCGGATCCGGATCGAATGAAAATTCCCCGGATTCTATTTCTGTTCGGGTTATCTTCTGACCCACGTTCACATCACTGCCATCCAGGTTGAGAGTGCCGTTTAGTGGTAATGATGTTATTGTAATTGACGAAAGGTTGTTGCCAGTGATGCCCGTAAATTCAAAATCTGTAGCTTCAAAAGTATAAGCAATATCTTCAGTTGCGGTAATAGTACCCATTTCGCCAAGCACTACTTTAATAGTTGCTGTAGAGGTGTCTTCCCCTCCGTTTACTGTGCCATCCCCGTCAGTCAAGCTTAGATCGATAGTGCGTATACCTGGCGCAGGGTCTGTCGATAAGAATTCGAGCGCGTGTAGGATCTGGTCAATTTGTATGGCTGTGGCATTGCTGTTGAAGCTGAAAGCGAATGATGATCCGGTTATGTCTGTAAGAGCGCCGATATTTACACCAGAGACGCTGACAATCGAACCATCGCTAAGGCCACTGCTCAGATTGACATTTCCACTGGAATTGACCGACAGGGTATCCCCCGCGCCGAAATTGGTTTTGTTGATCAATAGATAACCATTACCAAAGTTCAATGGACTATCTCTGTCGATCACCAGTGCATCTGCGCTGGAGTCTAGCGGATAGGCAGTACCATTGTTCTGAGCCTGGATAATCGCACCGTCCAGATTTGTGATTAGCGGCGGATCATTTGTCGGTGTTATTGTGATGCTTTGCGAGCTAAGTGCTGAGCCACCGTCACCATCGGTAAGACTCACTTCAAATCCAACGCTTGTGGATGGTGAGTCAGACAGATTCAAATATCCCACATTTCGCAGTATTGCCTGTACTGAGGTGCTGGTCGTCGCACTATTAAAGTCGATCGTAAGTGGTGAGTCTCCATTGAGCGTGCTGGTGATAGTACCGTGTGCTATACCTTCATAGAAGATAGTGGCGTCACTCACATTGACTTCACCTGGTCCGTCACCTACCGATATGACACCAACCCTGTCATCACTATTTGCCCCGGTGGTGATCGTTATCTGCAATTGGCCGCCATCGAAGTCTATAGAGTCGGGATCGGAGACCAACGCAGCAGAATCGATGATGGTGTAGGGGTTTCCTTCCTGGTAACTGCCCGGGCCTGATAAATTGATGATTGGGTCAGTATTTGTGGGAGTGATCTCAATGGTTCTGGTGGCAATGCTTGAATCTGAAATGCCGTCATTCGCTATGATAGAGATTTCCCGCGGCGCTGTATCCGGGGTCGAGCTGGTGTTTTCGTAGGTTACCGTTCTCAGTGCTGCCTGAAAATCAGCCAGCGGTTGGGGCTGTGTGCTGCTCAGTTCCAGTTCTGCCGAGGCTGGATTCCAGGTCCATGAAATTGCCCCGAATCCTGGTGAAGCTAATGAATCTTCAGCACTGTTGTAGCCGCTGCTTATTTGTGCCGTCAATGCTGTCAGGCTGATGTTGTCAGAGTCAGTTAGCGTCACTGAATTGGAGATTGCAACTTTCCCATCGCCCTCGATATAGTTTAATACTGCGGGTTCAAGCGTCGAGATTATCGGTGCATCGTTTTCAGCCGTGATATTGATTGATCGTGTTGCTGCGAGGGAATCAATTTCGCCGTCGTTAACAGTAACTGAAAATGTGCGCGGTGATGTGTCCGGATCATCGCTGGTGTTTTGGTAGGTAACGCTGCGAAGTGCCAACTCATAGTTGGCAATGGTATCGGTTCCGGTGAATCTCAGCTCGCCGGTGGCGGGAGTCCATTGACCGGTAATATTTCCTATATTTGAAAAGTGCAGAATATCTTCAGAAGCCACAAAGCCAGTGTCGACTTTAATCAGCGCAGATTGGAGATCACTGTCGTCGCCATCAGAAATCGTAATCAAACTTGAAATATTCAGTGCCGGGTCGTTTTCTACAAACTCCAGTGCTGTCGACTCGAGAAAAGAAAGCTGTGGGGTATCGTTAACAGCATTTATGTTTATATCAAATTGTTTTTCGGCAGAACTTAGAGCACCATCGCTGATGGTGAACTTGAATTGATCTGTAGCTTCCTCTGAACCGTTGTGACGATATTCGAGCTTGTCGGATGTTATCTCTGACTGAGCAAAGGTTGGGTTGAGAGCTGTGATCTGTCTGCTATCGCTTATCCATAATTCACCCTGTAGCGGGAATTCAGTGATTGTAAATTCATTGTCCTGCGGGTTATCGTCGGGGTCAATCGAATTTAGATTCTCCCGTGTGATGATAGCGGTGCTTGCTTCATCTACTGTTATTCCTGTATTGGTTTCTACCGACGGGGCATCGTTGACTATTGACAGGCCCGCTGTAGCGATTCCAACCGGGAGTGCCAGGTTTGTGTATATATCTGATCGCCCGGTTAAATCATCATCGTAGGAGAGGATTCTTCCATCATTGGAAGCTCCGAAAGTGGCGGCGTATACCTTGTTTGTTTCAGGATGGTGCTCCACACTGGTAAATCCCTCTATTCCCAATGTGTTTGTTGAACTAATTTCAGTGCCGTCACTGATGTTTGTGTGACTAATAAAAAACACACCGTTCCAGTAGACACTGGCGCCACCGGGTGTGATTGAAAGATTTCTAAGTCCCAGTGCGGAAGAATTCAGTATCGTTGATGGAGAGCCTGAGCTATCAACTAAATGAATGCCTCCGTTGTTGTTGCCGCGATCAAGCCACACCAAATTCTGGCTGGCCTCGTCAAAGTCAACATCGATTGGTGAATTTAAGCCCTCTGAGCCGGGATCGCGAGTGTGATGTCCTTCAATGGCAGGTGGTGTTAGCAATGTGCCATCATAGGTATATCTATCAATGGCGTTGTCATCAAATGAAGAGGTATTGTTGTTTGTTGAGTCTCTGGTGACAAATATTTGATTGTTTTCAATGTCCAGGGCCAGTCCCTGCGGGTTGGATATTCCGGTAGCAAGCGGTGTTATATCGGATCCATCAAGTCTTGCAGAGTATAGCGCTCCGAAGCCCCCTGAAGGGTTTGGGAGATCAGATTCAACCCAAAAAATCAACCCGTTTTGGATATCTACTTCGATATCAAATGGTTGAGTGGTGAGTGAATTGTTTGTGACTATGGCCTGATATTCTTTGCTTTCGCTATTGCCGTGAAAGATGGTATTGGCATCTGACCAGTAGAGATCAACAAGGTCCGATGTTTGTTTATATTCGTACGCTCCTATGTCACTGACTTCGTTTCGTGCGGCACCGGTGACATCTTGCGTTGATATGTAGTTACTTGGTGCGATCGCAGTACCGGCATTGATAGCAGGACTGTCTGGTTCCAGTTCGTACACTCTCGTGAACGCTCCAACATCGGATAATGTATCGGCAATTTTAGGGTCGGTATTTGTCAGGTCGTTATCTAGCGCAGTGCCCAAAGATGCATTAGTCAGATTGTATCCAAGTGAGATCACATTAGGGTCGATATCGGGGCCATGATCTGTGATAGTTTCGTCGATGATCGAACTTTGTATTCTAACCGTGCCCGCATCAATATCGATCGCACCAAAATTTGCGTCGGCTCTGTTAAAGGCCAGCGTTGAACTGTAAAGGTCAATATTACCGGCAGCGCCAGAGCTGCTACTTGTACTGAGGATAGCGCCGGCATCTTCCGTCGCTCTGTTTTTCGCAAAGATTGAATCCCGAACCTCGGCACCGCCCGCATTTGAGATACCACCACCGTTTGTGGCTTGGTTGCTTTCAAACAATGTTCGATCTATTTCGGTAAAGCCTTCGTTGTGAATTGCACCGCCCGAGACACTGGCTTCATTGGTGTGCAACCATGAGTCCTTCAGCGTTAGCAGTCCGTGGTTGAATATGGCTCCACCATAGCTACCTTCGTTATCAAATATTTCAGTGCGTGACAGGTTTACAGTTCCGGTCCAGTTGTGAATTGCTCCACCGGACTCCAGGTTTGCTAGATCTTTACCCGCAGTGTTATTCCGAATGATGGAGTCTTCAATGTTAATGGTAACCAACCCGTCCGTGTATATTCCGCCGCCGCGCTCCAGTAATGATTCGTTGTTGTGAAGATCAACTTGTTTTAGTGTTACGCTGGAATTACTAACCAGGATGCCGCCGCCAAATTCATTGGTCTCGCCATTTTGAATTTTAACGTTTTCAACAATGCTGCTGCCGCCCAGAAAGCTCAGGGCCCGATCCAGGTTTTTCGCATCGATAGTGGTATCACCGATATCATTGCCAACCAGGTGCAGGCTGTTCCAAATGTCCAGGTCACCGATAAACTGATCACTGTTATCTGTCCCCGGTGCCGGATTCAGATCCAGATCATAGTTTCCGGCAGGCAGGGTAATTGTGTTGAAGTCGGGCTCAGCGTTGGCTGCCAGAACTGCCTCTCTTAAAGAAATCTCAAGATCGGGCCCGGGTGAGGCTCGCAGTGCCTCAAAGCTTGAGATATCACCATCGACTACATCATCTTCTGTGGTTACCTCAATAGGGCTGAGCACGGATTGCCAGGCCTCGATCCCGTCTTCGAGAATTAGACTTTCGACAGCGATGTCGCCGGTCAGGTACTCGAGAGTCCAGTCTCCTGCGAGTTTGCTGTGGCCAGTCAGATCTTCGCTTGCAGCAACATCGGCACCAGTGAATCCAGCGAGAGTGTCGATCAGCAGTTTTCCGCTTTCTGACTCTGCGATGTTGCAGCCATAGAAGAGCAGGTCTCCCTGGTCTGAGAGGGACTCACCCCATTTAGACAGTTCATCTTCAAGATCCGCCACGGTCGTTGAAGAGAGCAACGTTGTGCCGAGTCGTATATTTGAATCAAACCCGTGGGAAATGAACTGCAGGCTATTGAGGTTATTGTGTTGTTGCAGCGTTTCGTTAATATCACTGATCGATTGAGTGTCGTCGATGATATAGATCGCTATCGCTTGATCGTCGAGTGCTCTTGCGGTGATCTCGCTGGCAAGCTGCGCCGGGTTTGCTACCGATTGATCGATGAAAAATACATCGGTGACGGTTTGTGGGGCAGGGAGGGAAGATTCGGCTTCGCCAACTAGATCTGGCAGCGCAGGTAAATCGAGGCCAAGCCCCAGCGGGTCTGCTGAGTACAGGACTCGGGGCTCCAGAGGTTCCAGCGCGGCGCGGTGGCGCCTGCGGCGAATTTTAGACGGTGACCTCAAAATAAAGGTAATCCGATTTAGAAGAACGACTTAGCTGAAATCGGCAGGGGGGCGGTTAACTGGAGATAGATCTACGGTAAAATTCTTTGAAGTATTATTGGGTTGGCAAAAGTATCGGATGTAGATTCTTACACAAAGGTATTACTGATCGTGTCTTTCCGGGTGATTGGCTCGCCGCAGTCCAGGCAGAAGAGCTCAATCATCAAGTGCTATTTCGAGTACAAATTAAACCATTTTAATCAGAACCCACACAAAGAGCATGACGCCACCGAGGAGCAGCGCCGCTGTCACCCAGTCATTGCTGCTGCCTTTGGGTCCGTCTTGCATCCAGGTTTTCGCTGTCGGCCAAAGTTTGAATACAAAAAATAGCATCATGGCTGCTATTGCTATTTTCCAACCTAGTCCCATCTTTTTTCTCCGTCTTTAGTTGATTGCCCATAAAAAAGCCCCGCACGAGCGGGGCTTTAAATTGGCTGATAGATGACTGGTTTAGTCGTCGCCGCCACCCATTCCCAGAAGGAATAAAAGGCTGTGGAATATATTGTAAATGGACAAGAACAAGCTAACAGTCGCATTGATGTAGTTTGTTTCACCGCCGTTAACAATTCTGCTGGTGTCGAACAGGATAAACCCGCTCATTAGAAGAATGATTGCTGCTGACATGACAATCTGCAGAGCAGGCATCTGAAGAAAAAGGTTAGCTACCATCGCCAGGATGACGACAATAAATCCGGCGAACAAAAATCCGCCCAGGAATGAGAAGTCTCGCTTGGTTACCAGGGCAAAGCCAGATAATCCAAGAAAAATTGCGCCTGTGCCGCCCAAAGCAGTAGCGACCATGGTCGGTCCGTTTGCCGTGGCGAGGTAATGGTTAAGCATCGGGCCCAGGCCTATACCCAGTAAACCCGTCACAGCGAAAACAACCCAGATTCCTTTGGCTGAATTTGCGAACTTGGGAAGAACGAACCACAACAGTCCCATTGCACCAAAAGTACAAACCAGCGAAATAGTGTGTGGTAGCCGCAGAAAGTAGGAAATCCCTGCAGTGAAGGCACTAAAGAGCAGGGTTAATGAAAGCAGGCGATAAGTGTCCCGCAGTACTTTGTTGGTGGTTAGCTCGCTTGCGCGATCAATGGTTTGGATAGCCAATTTAAAACTCCAGGTTCAGGTTTAACGAAATCTTCCAGGGCACTAGTAATGTATACGGCGCCAGTGAGTACAACAATAGGGTCTGAATGACCAAATTTCAATATCTTGTTTTAGCAATACGTGGCAATTAGTCAGATAGTTCGCTATTATAGAGAGCTTGCATAAATAAACGACTGCAAGCTGCGGAGAGTTGGCAGAGTGGTCGAATGCGGCGGTCTTGAAAACCGTTGAGGGGTTAAACCCTCCGGGGGTTCGAATCCCTCACTCTCCGCCATTATTTTCCAGGTATTTGTGTCCTGCTGGGACAGCCTGTAGTTCCTCTCGAAAATTTGTTCTGCCGACGTTTCGGGCAGAATCTGTTCCATCCATCGAATTTCCCGGGATACCACATTTCCCGAATCGTGAAATCCAGCGCGTTTTCAATTGATCAGTCAAGCCAGCTGCACAATACACATTAATTGTGTGTTTTCTGGATTGAAGGTTCGGTCGACAGGGGCGTTTAGTTTTTGCGTCCGTGCAAAGTGCCCGTAGTACATGATTGTCGGAGAACGCCTCTTGCGGAGGCACTCTATTATCACGCAGGTTCGCTACATATTCGGGTAATTCGGGCCGCCGCCGCCTTCCGGCACTACCCAGGTGATATTTTGGCTTGGGTCTTTGATGTCACAGGTCTTACAGTGCACACAGTTTTGCGAGTTGATCTGGAAGATTTTATCTCCGTCTTTTTCGACGATCTCATACACGCCGGCGGGGCAGTAGCGCTGTGCGGGTTCGGCCCATTTCGGCAGGTTGGTGGAAATCGGGATCGACATGTCTGCCAGCGTCAGGTGTGAAGGCTGATCTTCTTCATGGTTGGTGTTGGACAAGAATACCGAGCTTGGTTTGTCAAAGCTGATTTTACCATCTGGCTTGGGATAGTGAATCATGTTGCTTTCTTCGGCGGTCTTCAGCGTGGCGTGATCCGGTGTTTCGTCAGTTAAGGTAAATGGCATTTTGCCTTTGGCGATATTTTGATCAATAAAGTTAAATGCGCCACCCAGAAAGGTGCCGAATTTGTGCAGTGCGGGACCAAAATTTCTGGATTCATGCAATTCTTTATAGAGCCAGCTGTCATTGAAGCGGGTGGTGAATGTGTCCAGGTCTTTCCCGCTGCTATCGGCGTTGGCGGAAATTTCTTCGAACAGAGTTTCGGCTGCAATCATGCCGCTTTTCATGGCGGTATGACTGCCCTTGATTTTAGAGAAATTCAGCGTGCCAGCATCACAGCCTACTAACAAACCACCGGGAAAGGTCATTTTAGGGAGGGAGTTCAATCCGCCTTTTACGATCGCGCGGGCACCGTAGGCAATTCGCTCACCAGTTTCCAGAACGGATTTAACCGAGGCATGATGTTTAAATACCTGGAACTCATCAAAGGGACTTAAGTGTGCGTTGTCGTAGCTGAGGTCAACAATCAATCCTACGACCACTTGCTGATCCTCAAGGTGGTACAGGAAAGAACCACCGGTAGCACCACTTTCACCCAGCGGCCAGCCCGCGCCATGAACCACCAGACCCGGTTGATGTTTTTCCTTGTCTATCTTCCATAGTTCTTTGAGGCCGATGCCATAGTGCTGCGGGCTTTTGCCGTCATCCAGATTGTATTTGCTGATCAGTTGCTTGCCAAGATGTCCGCGACACCCTTCGGCAAATACTGTGTATTTTGCGCGTAATTCCATACCGGGTTCGTGGCTGTCTTTTGGCTTGCCGTCGGCACCAATACCCATATCGCCTGTGGCGACTCCTGCTACGCTGCCGTCATCGTGATAGAGAATTTCTGCTGCTGCAAAGCCCGGAAAAATTTCGACACCCAGTGCTTCAGCCTGTTCTGCCAGCCAGCGGGTCACATTGCCAAGACTGACGATGTAGTTGCCCTCATTGTGCATGGGCTTCGGGATCATGAAGTTCGGCACTTTGATGGATTTTTCCATACTGGTGTAGAAATGCATTTCATCACCGGTGACTTCGGTATTCAGCGGGGCACCAAGCTCTTTCCAGTCGGGAAACAGCTCATTCATTGCGCTTGGCTCCAGGATTGCACCGGATAGTATGTGTGCCCCGACTTCTGAGCCTTTTTCCAGTACAACGACGCTTAGTTCTTCACTTTTTTCGGTGGCAAGTTGCATCAGCCGACAAGCGGTAGAAAGTCCAGCGGGCCCGCCGCCGACAATCACCACATCAAAGTCCATCGATTCTCTTTCAGTAGTCACAATATTCTCTCTGTCGTCACAGGCTTACGGTTTGGTCCGATTCTGGTGTTAAGGTGCCAGAAGGCAAGATATCGCATTATAGTATTAGCAATCAGGTTGTAACACTCTTCGTCTGTTTGGTCATCTATTTGATGTTAAAACATCGATGCTGCCGGATCACCCGAAATTTCTCCCGATTCTAAGGGTTGTTACAGCGACATGAATCAGGGTTGGGTTACACTAGAAAATGAATCGAAAATGACTTTTTACTCTTCGCGGAATCAAAATGCGTCGTGAAATTGCAATTGTCGAAGATGAACCGGTCCTGCAGGCAAATTATCGCGATGTGCTGGAGCGCCATGGTTATAGCGTGGCTACCTATTCGACGCGCAAGCAGGCAATGACGGCGTTTCATTCCAGACTACCTGAACTTGCAATTATTGACGTGGGTCTGGGAGAAGAAATAGAAGGTGGATTTGAATTGTGCAGAGAGCTGCGCAGCATGGCGCCGACTTTGCCGATCGTGTTTCTAACCGCCAGAGATTCTGAGCTGGATACTATTTCGGGGCTTCGACTGGGGGCAGATGATTATCTGACCAAAGACATCAGTCTGGAGCATTTGGTTGCCCGGGTGGTTGCTCTGTTCCGCAGGCTGGACGCGTTTGCTCAACCGGACCTGCCGGAAGATATCGTGCATTGTGGTCAGTTGTCGATTGATCTTAAAAGAATGGCAGCCATGTGGAAGTCCGATGCCGTTGCTCTTTCGGTGACAGAGCTATGGATGGTGCATGCGCTGGCCCGACATCCGGGGCACGTGAAGTCCAGGCAGCAATTAATGGATGCCGCGAATGTTGTGCTGGATGATGCCACCATCACTTCGCATATCAAGCGTATTCGAAAAAAGTTTCTGCTGGTTGATACGGAATTCGACAGTATTGAAACAGCTTACGGGATGGGCTATCGCTGGAATTTGGTGTGATCCTGTTTCGTTCAATCGCCAGTCGATCGTGTGGCTAACAGAAAACTATTGATAATGGTGTTGCCCGAACTCTACAGCGCATGCCGCTGCTGTGTGTATCTATGAATCTACGCGCACAACTATTTGTTGTGAGTCTGTCTTTATTGATCTTGCCCTGGGCTGTGTATATTTTTGTCGCCGAGCTTGATCGCAACTTAAGCGAAAGCCAGATTATCGGTAGTGAATCCCGTGCAAGTGCTATCGCTGATCTATTGACCACCGTGAGCCGGGATCAACAACGCGTGCGGCCAGAATCTAAAACATTGCTCGCGGGTCAGTTACAAAACCCGATATTGTTAGACGGATATGCCGACGATTGGTCAACGTTTGAAATGCAGGCGCGTGAGTTTCGGTACATACAGAACAAAGTGGCTGTTGAGGAAGGCGATCTCCCGGCGGCGAGTCGCATCAGTTTGCTCACTGCAACGCGAAATGGACGTCTATATATTTTTATGCGGGTAACAGACGATACATTTTTACCGCACAAGCCAAAAAATAGATCCATCGCTAACGGCGACAATGTCATCATCCGGGTGCCGGATCAATCAGGGGGTATTCGTCGATACACGTTCAGGTGGACAGCACAGGGCCAGACTTATGGTCGTTATCACGGACCGGAATTTGAAGGGGAGAGGCCAATCCTGACAGACACCGATTATATTGCCTCGATGTCTGAAACCAGTGCCGGATATAACGTGGAAATGCGTCTGCCACTGCCGGCGCAAGGTAAATTTGGACTGTCTGTGATTGATATTGATCAGCCAGGAGAAGGTGGCCGCTGGACTGGTATGTTCAATCCGGGTGAACTTGATGATGTCGGGCAGCTTAAGTTTATCGACAACAAGTTTAACGAGCTGCTCAGCGCCTATGCAGAGCCGGGCACCAGGTTGCGCGTGTTTGACGGGCAGGGGTGGCTCGCTGCCGATGTCGATCAACGAATACCGGATGCCGAAGTACGAGGGTTTAACCCTGATCACTATAATGTTTTTGATGCGGTGTTATATCGGTTTATCGCCTGGTCATTGGAAAAAAATATCAATGCGGGAAAGCTGCCGGGTGTTGAAAATGGAAAGCTGGGTAAAAATGAATTTAATCTGTTTGAGACTCTGGATCAGCAGGGGGCACTTTTTTTAAGAGATAAGTATGATCGGGTGTTTCTGACCACACTGGCTAAAATAGAGGTGCAGGATGATACTTATGGTTATCTTTTATTGCAGCAACCAAGAGTTGCTCTATCTGCCTTTACAGAAAAAGCCATACTTAGATTAGTCAAAATTTTTGGCATCGCGGTATTGTTGGTGGCGGCAATATTACTTTTCTTTGCGTCGTTTATTTCGTGGCGGGTGCGTCGATTGCGTAATGATATTGAAGGTGCAATTTCGCACGATGGGAAGATTACCGGTAACACTTCCAGATCTACAGCACCCGATGAAATTGGTGATTTATCGCGAAGCTTTCATAATATCGTGGCGCGTCTGGGAAGCTACACCGGTTACCTGCAATCCCTTGGCTCCAGGCTGTCGCATGAGTTACGAACTCCCCTGAGTGTGGTCACCACCTCATTGCAGAGTATCGACAATACAACGCTTGATGATCAGTCTGCGGTTGCTATTGAGCGGGCCGGGCAGGGTGCTGCCAGACTGCAGAAGCTAATCCGGAACTTATCCGAGGCCAGTAGTCTTGAAGAGACAATTAGTCTTTCAGATAAAGCCCCGGTAGATCTGGCGGAGTGGATTAAAGTGGCACAGGAAGTCTATGCAGATATCTACCGCACGCGAATTATAGCGCTTGATATCCAGTTATTCGGTGGTTCATTCACGCTGGCATCCGTTGAGCTGCTACATCAAATGCTTGATAAGTTGTTGTCGAATGCTGTGGATTTTAGCCCGGAGAATTCAACAATCACTTTGGGCTTGCGCTCAACTGAGTCTGGCCGACTAGTGGTCTCTGTTGAAAATCGGGGGCATCCGTTGCCTTCCACGATGGGAAAGGAGCTGTTTGAGCCAATGGTGTCTCAGCGGCAAATCAGAGATGACCAACCCCATATGGGGCTGGGGTTGTACATTGTTAAGTTAATTGCTGACTATCACGATGCTACTGCTGACGCTGTCGATTTGCCATCACGTCAGTCGGTGCGATTTCTGGTGTCGTTTCCGGTGATTGACGCCAGCCTGCATTATTAATGAGGCGACAAGTTAATATTATCGAAATGCTATGTATACAGTTCCAAACTACCTTATGGGCGCCTTTTTCAAACTTGCTGTGTGTCTATTCGACGCCAGAAGAAAATCTGGCGTCACATCTCGGCCCATCCTCCTCGGCACGTGGCGAGCCACGTTTCTCAGACGATTGACCGAACTGGACGCCGAATCCTCATGAATAATACCGACTAGTGTGATCTAGAATTCGTTGATCAGTGTGTTCAATGTTCCGCTGGGTCGCATCGCTGCAGATCCTTTGGTGGTGTCAGGGAAATAGTATCCACCAATATCGGCGGGTGAACCC
>CAZNOB010000066.1:0-24702 GCA_964574535.1 uncultured Granulosicoccaceae bacterium
CTCGTCGGGCTCATAACCCGAAGGTCGTAGGTTCGAATCCTACCCCCGCTACCAAGGATTTGTAAGAAAGGCCCCTCTCATGGGGCCTTTTTGTTGCCATCATATTTTATAGTCGCGATGTGCCAGTGACCGGATTAAATTGGCCGGTAGACAGCCATCGCAATGCAAGATTTTTGACCCTGAAGTGGGAACAGAATGCGCCGGGCGCCAGAACCAATTTGGAATTTTATTTCGCCAATTGTCGATGCGCTTAATTACGACTTTGTTGGAGCGTCACTGGGACAAAGCGAGTCAGGTCTGACACTGAGAGTCTATATAGACAGAGACGAAGGTATCACAGTTGACGATTGCGCTACGGTAAGCAGCATGGTCGGGGCGGGACTGGATGTTGAAGATCTGATCGCCGGTGAATATTGTCTGGAGGTCTCTTCGCCAGGCATGAGAAGACCACTTTTTGATGCACAGCAATTCGAGCGTCAAAAAGGTAAAACGGTGAAGGTTCGATTAACCGTCCCGCAGGATGGCCGCCGCAATTTTACTGGTGTGGTAACACAAGTGAATGGTGAACTGATTACAATCGAATTCGATAACGAATCTCACGAACTGGAAATTCGCGATATAGACAGTGCGAATGTGGTACCGCAATTTGGATAGCCAGAATCAGCATAACGCTGCGATGGAATTGAAGGTTTAGCAACTATGAGCAAAGAAATACTTCTTGTCGTAGACGCGGTTTCTAACGAGAAAGGCGTCGATGAGAGCATCATCTTCGAAGCGCTTGAAGCGGCGCTTGCATCTGCTACGCGCAAGCGCAGCGGCATGGATATCGAAGTGCGTGTGGAAATTGATCGTGAAACCGGCGACTACAATACTTATAGAAGGTGGGAGGTTTGCGAAGACGATGCTGAACAGGAGTTTCCTACCCGTCAAATTACCTTGTCTGCGGCACAGGCAGATGATCCTGAGCTAGAGCTTGGTGGTTGGGTGGAAGACGAAATCGAATCGGTTGATTTCGGGCGAATTGCGGCGCAAACCGCTAAACAGGTGATTGTACAAAAGGTCCGCGAAGCTGAACGCGCCCGAGTTGTTGAAGCGTTTCAGGATCGAGTGGGTGAATTGGTGATGGGTATCGTCAAACGCACTGAGCGCGGCGGTGTCTATATTGATCTTGGCAATAACGCAGAGGCTTATATCCGCCGGGAAGAAATGATTCCTCGCGAAGCGGTTCGTACCGGGGATCGGTTGCGGGCTTACCTGCGTGAAGTGCAGGCTGAAGCACGTGGTCCACAATTGTTCGCCACGCGTACCTCTCCTGAGTTTTTGATGGAACTGTTTAAACTTGAAGTGCCGGAAGTGGGTCAGGGCGTGATAGAAATACGCGGTGCCGCGCGAGATTCGGGTAGCCGTGCAAAAATTGCGGTGGTTTCTAACGACAAAAGACTCGATCCGGTCGGAGCCTGTGTTGGCATGCGTGGCTCGCGGGTGCAAACCGTTTCAAATGAACTCGCGGGCGAGCGTGTGGATATCATATTATGGGACGAAAATCCTGCACAATATGTGATCAACGCGATGGCCCCTGCAGAGGTCTCTTCGATTATCGTCGACGAAGACAACGGCAGTATGGATATTGTTGTCGATGCAGATAAGTTGTCACTGGCTATTGGCCGTGGTGGACAGAATGTCAGACTGGCGGGTGAGCTAACAGGCTGGGAACTCAATGTCATGGATGAAGGGGCCGCTGACGAGAAAAATGAGTCAGAAGCTAAGGATCTGATAGAGAAATTTGTAGAACAACTAACCGTCGATGAAGAGGTTGCCACCATTTTGGTGCAGGAGGGTTTTACCAGTGTTGAAGAGGTCGCCTATGTGCCAACTCAGGAACTCCTGGATGTAGACGAATTCGATGAAGAAATGGTGGAAGAACTACGCAGTAGAGCGCAAGATGTCCTGCTGACGCAAGCGCTGGTCACCGAACAAAAAATTAAAAGCCTGAATCCGTCAGATGAGTTGTTGGCGATGGAAGGAATAAGTGCCGAGCTTGCTGTTTCGCTCGCCGAGATTGGCGTCACTACAGTTGACGATCTTGCAGACCTGGCGGTAGATGAACTGATGGTCGTAGACGGTATGGATGAAGATACCGCCGGTACTCTCATCATGAAAGCTCGAGAGAGCTGGTTCCAGGAAGAAGAGGAACAGGTAGTCGAGGCGGGAGCCGAAGCTAGCGGGGGGTAGAGAAAAACTTATGGCAGAAGTCACCGTCAAACAGTTAGCCGACACAGTGGGAACACCTGTCGACAAACTGCTCGAACAATTAAAAGACGCTGGTGTTGCGAAAAGCACGGCTGAAGATACGATTGCGGATGCAGAAAAATCGCAGTTGCTGACATTTCTGCGGCAATCCCACGGGGTCGAAAAGAAGACACTGGGGTCGAGCAAAATTACGCTGACGCGCAAGAAGCGTGGTGAAATAAAAGTCGGTGGCCCGGGTCGTAAAGCGGTAACTGTGGAAACCCGTGGCAAAAGAACCTATGCCAAACGTGATGAAGAAGCGCGTGAGGAAATGATTCGGCAAGCGGCACTGCGCCAGCAGCAAGTCGATCCCGCACCTCCGGCGCCAGAACCAGCGAAAGCGCCAGAGAAAGAACCAGAGCCCGAAGCCCCTGTCGTCGAGACACCAGAGCTTGATACCAAGCGTGATGAACTTGAAGCCAGGGCCAAAGAGCTGGAAGCGAAGGCTGCAGAGCTTGAAGCAAAAGCCAAGGCGCTCGAAGAGCAACAGCAGGCCGCTGAAGCTGCAGAGCTGGCGGCGACTGAACAAGCCAAGCAGGAAGCTGAACGAGCTATTGCTGAAGAAGCAATGCGCGTCGGGACCGAGTCTGATGAAGAAGCCGAAGCAGCGAAAGCTGCTGCCGCTGAAGCCGCCAGGGCAGAAGCAGAAAAACAGCAGGCGATTGAAGAAGAAGCTCGACTAAAGCGGGAAGAAGAGGAACGTGCTGTTGCAGAGCAAGCTGCACGTATGGCTCTTGAGCAGGCGGCACTGGCAGAACTGCAGCAGGGAGTTGAAGACGCAGGCCGAGCTAAACTGGAAGCGGTTCGCAAGGCTGCGGAAGCCGATCTCGCCAGAATCGAAGACGAAAAGCGCAAAGCCGCTGCTGTAAAGAGAGAGAAGCCACAATTTGCACCGGGACCACCACCAGAGGAAAACTCCGGGAAGGGCGGACGCCGCGGCCGAGGCAAGCCATCGGGAGGGCGCAAAGAACTGCGTGTATCCGGTGGGCGTGGCGGCAAGCGCGAGAAGCGTGGCTCGCGGAGGGAAATTACCCGGGCGATAGAAGCCAAGCACGGCTTTGCAATGCCAACCGAACCCGTCATTAAAGATGTTGTCGTACCGGAAACTATCACGGTTGCAGAACTTGCTAACCGTATGGCAGTGAAAGCAGGTGAAGTCATTAAATCCATGATGGGTATGGGAGTGATGGCCACGATTAACCAAATGCTCGACCAGGATACCGCTGTGCTGGTGGTCGAAGAGATGGGACATCGTGCGATCATGAGTTCTGCTGATGATCTTGAACTGGAACTGCAAAACAAAATTATCGCCAAAACCACCGCTGGTGATGCAGATACCGAGGGACATGAAAGCAGGCCGCCGGTTGTGACGGTGATGGGTCATGTAGACCACGGTAAAACCTCATTGCTTGACTATATCCGTACAACGCGAGTTGCCGCAGGTGAAGCTGGTGGCATCACCCAGCATATTGGTGCTTACAGCGTTGATCACGATAAAGGTAAAATCACTTTCCTCGATACACCGGGTCACGCCGCCTTTACTTCAATGCGTGCACGTGGTGCACAATCAACTGATATTGTTGTGCTGGTGGTTGCAGCTGATGATGGTGCGATGCCGCAAACGGTCGAAGCGGTACAGCATTCCCGTGCTGCAGGTGTGCCATTGATTGTAGCGGTTAATAAAATGGATAAAGAAGGGGCGGACCCCGATCGCGTGAAGAACGATTTATCCAAACACGAGGTCATTCCTGAGGATTGGGGCGGCGACACAATGTTTGTACCGGTGTCTGCCTTAACCGGAATGGGCGTAGACGAACTGCTAGATGCACTACTGTTGCAGGCCGAAATTCTGGAGCTTAAGGCGACTGCTGATGGTCTGGCGCAAGGGGTGGTTATCGAGGCAACTCTCGATAAAGGACGCGGCCCGGTTGCCACTGTGTTGGTGCAAAGCGGAACGTTGAAGCGTGGTGACATCATGGTCTGTGGCAAGGAGTTTGGACGCGTACGGGCAATGTTTGACGACAGTGGAAACCAGGTTGAAACTGCCGGTCCGTCTGATCCGGTACAGGTTCTGGGACTATCGAATACTCCAGATGCGGGCCAGGGCATGCTGGTTTCCAAGGATGAACGCAGTGCCAGAGAACTTGCGGGTCTGCGTAATGAAAAATCACGTGATGCCAGATTGGCAGAACGGCGTCCGGCAAAACTTGAAGATGTATTCTCCAAGGTCAAAAACGGCGACAGCAGTACTTTGAATCTGGTCATCAAAACAGATGTGCAGGGTAGCTTTGAAGCGCTGCGTGATTCACTTGAAAAAATGTCGACTGACGAAGTGACCATTCGGGTGATTGGTGGCGGTGTCGGTGGCATAACTGAATCGGACGCTCAACTCTCGGCAGCATCCGGTGCGATAATGATCGGCTTTAATGTACGTGCAGATAACTCGGCCCGTCGTGTCATTACCGAACAGGAAATCGAGCTGCATTACGATAGCGTGATCTACGAAGTGATCGATCGGGTAAAAGCAGCTGCGGGTGGCATGTTACCTCCGGAGATTCAGGAACGGATCATTGGTACTGCGTTGGTACAAGATGTCTTCAAATCGCCCAAATTCGGTTCAATTGCCGGGTCAATGGTCGAAGACGGCGTGGTCCGGAAAAGTGCGCCGATTCGCGTGCTGCGTGAGAATGTAGTGATCTACGAAGGCGAACTGGAATCCCTGCGACGCTTCAAAGACGATGTCAACGAAGTTCGCATGGGTACCGAATGTGGTATTGGTGTGAAGAACTACACTGATGTCAGGCCGGGGGATCAGATTGAGGTCTTCGAGCGCAAGGAAGTAGCAAGGACTCTTTAGTGGCTAAAGATTATCCGCGTAGCTACCGCGTAGCGGATCAGATTCAACGAGAACTCGCTGAGTTGATCCGAACGGAAGTGAAAGATCCGCGAGTTCCATCCACCATGACTGTGGCAGGAGTGGAAGTCAGTAAAGACCTTTCGAGCGCAAAGGTCTTTGTGTCGACTTTCGATCTGCAAAGTGATGCAGAGGCGCGGCAAGCAGCGATAGATGGATTGAATAAAGCTTCCGGTTTTTTGCGTCGGCAACTGGGTAATAAAATGCGTTTGCGAATTTTGCCAACGCTGAATTTTCGTTACGACGTTGTACAGGAAGATGCTGCACGTATCAGCTCGCTTATTGATGATGCTATGGCGACTAACACTACTATTGATGAAGCTAGTGATAAGTCAACAGAAAGCCCGTTGTCTGACAACAGCGGCCAACAGTAACGGTCATTGAGGGAACGTGCGGGTTTTGAACGGAGTGCTGTTGCTCGATAAACCGAGTGGTGTTACATCGAACGGCGTCTTGCAGCAGGTGCGAAAATTGTTCGGTGCGAAAAAGGCGGGACATACCGGCAGCCTTGACCCGTCGGCAACTGGCATGTTGCCGATTTGTTTTGGTGAGGGAACCAAGCTTTGCGGTTATTTGCTTGATGCTGAAAAAACCTACGAAGTGGATAGCTTGCTTGGAATAGCAACGGATACTGAAGACGCAGATGGAGAGGTGATCGCAGAGCATGAAGTGCCTGAGATCACCCTGGATCAAATGCAAGTGGCATTGCAGGGTTTTCTGGGTGAAACCATGCAACGCCCGCCGATTTATTCGGCAATTAAACAAAATGGGGTCCGCTCGCACAAGCTTGCACGAAAGGGTGTTGCACTGGAACTTCCTATGCGACCCATTAATGTTCGTGAAATAGAGCTGCTGGATTTCACCGATAAGCGCTTTACACTGCGGCTAAGAGTTTCAAAAGGAACTTATATCCGTTCAATTGTTCGTGATATCGGAGAACAGTTCGGTTGCGGAGCACACGTGACTCGCCTGCGACGCGTCTCGGTATCTCCGTTTGAACAACATACAATGTACAGTCTGGAGCAGATTCAGGCTGAAGCTGATGCCGACCAAATGTTGCTCGCGGTTGATGAGGTCATTGGTGATTGGCCTCGCTTGCAGCTTGAAGCAGATGTCGCAATGAAATTCAGGCAGGGATCCAAGCCTGCATTTGAAGATGTTGATCTTGCATTGACTGCGAAAAAACAGAGCGGCGGTTTAATACGGATCTACGATCCCAGTGAAAAGTTTCTGGGTCTTGGGAAAATTTTTGACGGACGACTTGAAACCGTCCGTATAATCGGGGGGCAACTGCAATGAGTGGTGGTTGCGTCCTTTTGGTCACACTGAAGTTGTGACATTTTTACTCATCATTGGAGATGACAAATGGGTTGTTTAAGCGCCGAAACCACGGCGGAAATCATTAATGAATACAAGCGTGACACTGCTGACACCGGTTCCCCGGAAGTCCAGGTCGCACTGCTTACTGCACGAATCAACCACTTGACTGAGCACTTTAAAGCACACAAGCACGACCATCACTCGCGTCGTGGATTGTTGCGTATGGTAAATCAGCGTCGCAAGTTGCTCGACTACTTAAAGCGTAAAGATCAATCGCGTTACCAGGATCTTATCAAACGACTCGGACTGCGCCGCTAGTTGGCCTCCAAGCAAACTCTAAGGAATTAAAGTGACTCAAGTAACGAAAAAATTTCAATATGGTGATCACGAAGTCGTTATGCAGACGGGTGAAATAGCCCGCCAGACATCCGCAGCGATTATGATCAGTATCGGCGACACAGTGCTTCTCGTTTCAGCGGTGGGCAAAAAAGAAGCCAACCCTAATGTGGATTTCTTTCCTCTGACCATTAACTACCAGGAGCGTACCTACGCGGCTGGTAAAATTCCCGGTGGTTTTTTCAAACGTGAAGGCCGCCCCGCAGAGAGCGAAACATTAACATCAAGACTCATTGACCGGCCGCTTCGTCCGCTGTTTCCTAAAGGATTCCGCAACGAAGTACAGGTCATTGCAACTGTCATGTCTCTGGATCCTGAAATCCAGGCCGATATTCCTGCAATGCTGGGCGCGTCTGCCGCACTTGCTGTTTCTGGTATGCCTTTCCAGGGCCCAATCGGTGCCGCTCGAGTTGGTTATATCGATGGAAATTATGTATTAAACCCCAGCGCTTCACAGGTTTTAGAGTCTGATCTTGATTTGGTCGTGGCAGGGACGGACAACGCGGTTCTGATGGTTGAATCTGAAGCTGCGGTTTTACAGGAAGATGTCATGCTTGGCGCGGTGATGTTCGGCCATGAGCAATTGCAGGCAGCGGTTAATGCTATTCGCGAAATGGCTGAAGAAGTCGGTGCTGAGAAATGGAATTGGGAAGCTGAACCCGTTAATGAGTCACTGGCCTCCAGTGTTGCATCAGTCGCTGAAGCCGGTTTGATTGAAGCGTATAGCACTGCAGATAAAATGGCGCGTCAGGTCAAAGTAGGTGAGTTGCGTGATGCGACCGTTGAAAAGCTGGCCACAGATGAAGATGGTGCGCCATCCGCAGCTGAAGTGAAAGGGGCGTTTTCAACGCTCGAAAAAAGCACTGTGCGTGGTCGGATCCTCGCTGGTGAATTGCGTATCGACGGTCGCGACACTCGTACTGTGCGACCCATCGCGGTCAAAACCGGACTGTTGCCGCGTGTGCATGGTTCTGCGCTGTTCACTCGTGGTGAGACCCAGGCTATTGTAGCCGCCACGCTCGGTACGACACGTGATGCGCAAATTATAGATGCGCTTGAAGGTGAGCGCCGTGATGCATTTATGCTGCACTACAACTTCCCTCCATACTGTGTAGGGGAAACCGGCTTTGTTGGTTCGCCCAAGCGGCGTGAGATTGGACACGGTCGTTTAGCGCGTCGTGGTGTTGCGGCAGTAATGCCTGATGACGAAGTTTTTCCATACACCATTCGAGTGGTGTCTGAAATTACTGAATCTAATGGTTCAAGCTCTATGGCCAGTGTCTGTGGTTCCAGTCTGGCAATGATGGATGCCGGTGTGCCTCTGTCTGCACCAGTAGCGGGTATTGCTATGGGTCTGATCAAAGACGACAACCGTTTCGCAGTACTTAGTGATATCCTGGGTGATGAAGATCATCTTGGTGATATGGACTTTAAAGTTGCAGGTACTGAAGCAGGTGTTACCGCCTTGCAGATGGATATCAAGATTGATGGTATCACCCGTGAAATCATGGAAGCAGCACTTGAGCAGGCCAAAGAAGGTCGACTGTTTATTCTGGGTGAAATGAACAAGGTACTAAGCGCTCCCCGTGAAGAGCTGTCAGAGCATGCGCCACGATTCATCACGATCAAAATTCATCCTGAGAAAATCGCTGCAGTTATCGGTAAAGGCGGCGCTGTGATTCGAGCATTGACCGAAGAAACCGGAGCCACCATTGATATCGGTGATGACGGCGTAATCAAAATTGCCTCGAGTGATCGCGAAGCGGGTGAAGAAGCGCGTCGTAGAATTGAGCAAATCACTGCTGATGTGGAAGTCGGTACCATCTACGAAGGTAAGGTCCAGAAGATCATGGACTTTGGTGCATTTGTTAATATTCTGCCTGGTAAAGATGGTTTGGTTCATATCTCGCAAATCTCTGAAGAACGCGTGCAGAACGTTGCAGATGAGTTGAGTGAAGGACAAACTGTGCGTGTTAAGGTCCTTGAAGTAGATAAGCAGGGCCGCATTCGCCTTAGCATGAAAGCGGTTGCTTCGGATGAAGCAGAAGCACCGGCAGCAGAGTCTTAAAGAAAGTTTGCAGGGCTGACAGTGATCAGCCCTGCAGTGTTTCGTTAGTTACTGTTAAAAAAAATGCACCATGAGGCTTTAATTAAGCGGTGTATCAAACTTGCCCGACAAGCGGCAGATAATGAAGAAGTTCCGGTTGGTGCGCTGATTGTTCGCGACGGTATAGTGATCGCAGAGGCGTCAAACCAGCCCATCAGTCGTTGTGACCCAACAGCCCATGCGGAAATTTGCTGCATTCGGGCGGCAGCAGCAGTTGTTTCCAATTATCGATTAGTTGGTTGTACCCTTTACAGCACCATTGAACCCTGCCTGATGTGTGCAGGTGCTGTTATGCATGCTCGCCTTGATGGTATTGTCTATGGTGCCAGTGAGCCGCGCGGTGGTGCCGTTAGTGGCAGAGTGAATTATTTCCACGAGTTATCACACCTGCATAAGATTGAAGTTACCGGGGATGTGCTGGCCACGGAATGCCGTGAATTAATCCAGGCTTTTTTTCGTTCACGCCGGTAGTAAAGAGCCAACCGTTTAAAGTTTGGTTAAACGCTCTTGCCGGCATTTGCATGCCTGCTTGAAACCCGCAAACCCCGCGATCTGGCTGTGACAAAGCCGCTTTCCTAAGTCGTTGATCTTCCTGGGAATGAATATTCTCGAAATTTACTTCACACCGTCACAGTTCCTGGACGCAAGTAGGTTGTATCCACTAAGGATTCCTGGGATTAAGTCGATAGAAATAGTGTTAACCAGGTCACTTGTTTATACCAGAGGTAGTTTTTGTGGGTGTCACAGCGCAACAGTCTGACAATGGTCAGGAAGTGACAGTGAGTGTGGCCGGTCGATTTGATTACCGTGTCTACGACTCTTTCAAGGCATCCTATTCTGGAATTGAGGATGACAATACGCAGATTAATGTTGATCTTAGCGAAACGGATTATATGGATAGCAGTGCCCTTGGCATGCTGTTAATGCTGCGTGAACATATGGGTCGAGCGGCCAAAATATTGTTGGTGAGCCCACCGCCGGAGGTTATGCGAGTGCTTGCTATCGCCAACTTCGATAAACTATTTTCGATTAAGCAGTAATGCAGGCTATTGAGCAAACCAGAACCTGGTGCTGGCGTTTTGATGCTGCGGATCTCAATGATTCAATGATGGTTGTCGATCTTGTCGACTCTATTTGTGTTGAATGTGGTGTAGACCTATCACGACGTGCAGATCTTGAGCTGGTCATGACCGAGGTCATTAATAACGCAATCGACCATGGTGTTTTAGGACTTGATTCCGCAATGAAGAAAAGCCCGGAAGGCTTTGAGCAGTACTTTATGTCCCGTGCGGCGAAGCTTTCAGATCTCACGCAAGGCTACATTGCCGTATCGGTGGATCAGGTTAATGATCATTTAATCAGTGTCAGTGTTGAAGATAGTGGCAGAGGATTTAATTTTTCAAGCAACAAACAGTTGATTGGCTCTCATGCGATTTCTCTAAACTCTTTTGGCCGTGGACTATTGATCATCAAACACCTGTGTCACTCAATGACGCACCTGGGCTCAGGCAATTGTATTTTGCTGCAATTCAATATCACCTCTAATAACAACGCCGCAGCTTAATATTCACTACGTGTAGTACCCACTACCCGAGGTGTATGAGGTTAAAGCGGTGGTCAGGATTGATCGACCGGCTCTACCACCAGAGATGATCCATCCAGTGCAGTGATTATGACTTTGCTTCCGGCCGGGGCGTCCGGGCCTACTGCTCTCCACCGAGTTCGATCGATATTGACACTGCCAACTCCGTTTTCGATATCACTGGCCAAAGTGACGGTACGACCGATAAATGAATCCGCACGACGATTAAGCAGTGATGTACTGGTGCTTTCGGTGCTGCGTTTATAAAAGGCGCGACCTGCAAGTGTCGAGGCAACTGCCATCACAGCAAACAATGCCACCTGCAGCTGCCACCCCAGCACTGGTATCAGTAATGTGATTACGCCAGTTGCCAGTGCAGCAACCCCGGGCCACAAAAAAAAGGTAGTAGGTGCTATAAGTTCTAATGCACAGAGCAAGACGCCGGCAGTCATCCAGTGCCAGGGAGTGAGTTCAGCGAATATAAGTTCCATTTCTGACCCTTTACTACGTGCTGCTATTTAGAATTATCAGTGACCGCAACTTTGGCCAACTCAGCGATACCGCCAATACTACTGATTAAGCCACTCGCTTCAAGTGGCATATAGATGGTTTTTTGATTTGGAGAGAGTGCCATTTCTTTCAAGGATTCAACATATTTTTGGGCAATAAAATAATTCAGAGCTTGTTGATCGCCGTTACTAATTGCCTCGGAAACCATTTGCGTCGCTTTGGCTTCTGCCTCAGCTTCTCTTTCGCGGGCTTCTGAATCACGAAATGCTGCCTCTTTTCTGCCCTCGGCTTGCAGGATAGCTGCGGCCTTCTGGCCGTCTGCAATCAATATTTCTGCTTCACGTTCGGCCTCTGCGTTCAGTACCGCGGCACGCTTTTCACGCTCGGCTTTCATCTGCTTTGCCATTGAATCAACCAGATCCCGTGGCGGGGCGATATCTTTAATTTCGATCCGATTGATTTTAACGCCCCAGGGAGAGGTCGCGTCGTCAACAACATTGAGTAGTTGCGTGTTGATTTGATCACGATGGGACAGCAGTTCATCAAGGGTCATGGAACCCATCACGGTACGAATATTTGTCATTACAAGATTGATAATCGACTTCTCAAGCTTGTTGACCTCATAAGCGGCCTTGGCTGCATCGAGAATCTGGTAGTACACAATGCCGTCAACCTGCACTACAGCATTATCTTTGGTGATGACGTCCTGTGATGGAACTTCATGGACTTGTTCCATCATATTCATTTTGTAGCCTACACGGTCCAGAAACGGCACAATCAGGTGTAAGCCAGGGTTGAGGGTTCGTGTGTATTTACCCAGGCGCTCCAGTGTATGCTCTTGTCCCTGCCGGATTATTTTTACGGACGTGGCAACACCGATTACGGCCAGGACCACAAGTGCAAGCACAAAGATTGAATAAATAGTCACCGTTATAAACTCCGGGTACAAGTCGGATTAGTGTATCCCAAGTACTCTGACATCTTCATGGAAAATCAACAATGAATCTCAGCCAAATGGGTATTGCGGCGATCACCTTTGATCTTGATGATACGCTATGGGCCTGTGATCCCGTGATCAATCGGGCGGAACAGGTCTACTATCAGTGGCTGCGTGAGCATTGTCCCGCAGCTTGTGAAAAATACAGCATCGACCAGTTACGTGAACAACGTCGTGAACTTCTGATATCTGCGCCTGAGTTGACCAACGATGTGAGTGAATGGCGTTTACGCGCCACGCGAGAATTGCTTGTAAGATTCGATATGGATCCGCTTCTTGCGCACGACGCATTTGAAATATTTTTGTCAGCACGGCAAAAAGTGGAGTTTTATCCCGATGTGCTTGATGCGCTGCAGGAGCTGTCTTTTCATTATCGTTTAGGATCGCTCACCAATGGTAATGCGGATCTCAAACGAATTGGAGTTGATCATCTGTTTGATACTGCGCTTTATGCATCACTGGATTTACCAGCCAAGCCCGCACCGGCGATGTATCATAAAGCCAGTCAGGAGCTAGGGGTATCGCCAGAACGTATTCTGCATGTGGGCGATAACGCGATAACTGATATCGAAGGTGCTCGCAATGCGGGGTACAAAACTGCGTGGATAAATCGCGGCACATTGGTTTATCCCGATAACATTGCTGAAGCGGATTTTAATATCACAACACTGAGTGATCTGGTTAAACTCGCGCCAGTGATACCACGTTAGTTCTTATTTTCTGTTTATTTGATCAATAAGTTTTAGCAGAGTGTGCTCCAGTGTCGCGAGCTGATCAGGCGAAGAGAGTCTGTGATTGCCGTGTTTGATCAGGGTTAGCTGCACATCGTCTGAAGTAATAGCGTTCATTAGTGCAACAGAAAAATCCTTTGGTACGTCCGGGTCTTCAGTGCCGTGCAGCATTCTCACTGGAATATTCAGTGTGACAGGCTTGTCCAACACACAGTGTTGCCGGCTGTTTTCGATTAGCTGATCGGTGATTGGATAAGGTGATCCATCATCGTAGTCTGATGGCATCAATACGGGCTGATTATTTCTAAGTAAACTCATTTGTGATTCACTGAGCGCCGGTAGTAGCAAGCGTTCGGTAAAGTCTGGCGCGGCAGCAATGGTCACTAACCCGACCACTTTTCCGGGTCTCTTCAGAGCAGCCAGTGTAGCAATCCATGCCCCCATGCTTGACCCTACTAGTATTAGTTGTTGCGGGCTTTCCAATGAGTCAACGACAGCCAGTGTGTCACTAAGCCATGAATCGATGTTGCCACTAACGAAGCTGCCTTCGGATTTTCCGTGACCGGAATAGTCAAAGCGGGTAAAGTCCACTTTGTGGTGTTGGCAAATATTGTCCAGTGCCAGTGCTTTACTGCCCTCCATATTAGACTTAAATCCACCGCAAAACAGCACGCCGGACTTTGAGGATTGCTCGCTGCGTACGACAGCAAGCTTGTTACCCTGATTAATTATTGAACGCGCGGTCATTGGGGGTTCCCCTGTCGTCTCTGTAGATAGTTAATTGACAGGCAGTGAATCCAGTACCGGAGACAGCACTTCCCAGACATTGTTGAGCATAATCTCCTGTGCCTTTTCATTAGGGTGGATCCCGTCACCCTGAAACCATTCGCGGCTCGTGGCCAGGCCTTCAAGAAAAAACGGCACCAATAACGCATCAGTTGACTTAGCCGACTCTACAAATGTGCGGCTGAACGACCGCGTATAGGCAGCCCCGTAGTTACTGGGAATTTTCATCCCTAAAATAATAACCTGTGCGTCCTGAGCCTGTGCTGCTTCCGTCATCTGGATTAAATTTTGTTGCAGTTTCTTGACCGATAAACCGCGAAGTCCATCGTTACCACCCAGTTCCAATATCACTACGGCAGGTGAGTACTCTTTCAACAATGCTGGCAGCCTTGTCAGCCCGTTTGCTGAAGTATCGCCGGAAACGCTGGCATTGATTACATCGACGGTATGTCTGGTACCATCAATTTTATGCTGTAACAGGGCCACCCATCCGTCTTCCACAGCTATTCCGTAGGCCGCACTCAGGCTATCGCCCACCACCAGTATCTTGTTGCTTTCGGCGCGTAGTTGAGCCAGTGCTGTACCGCCGCTTAATAGCAGGAAAAGGTTGACACACAGAAAGGCTTGCCATAGCGAAATTGACTGTCTGTTTAGTGTAAAGATGCCGGACAAGCGGCTTGCTATTTTCAATTTAATCTTCATGTTTTAGTCTGTACGCCTTTAATTCGCTGTAGGTAAACCAGTGACTATTTTGACTGTGCTTATGTGATGTCTGAGACCAGCAACACAGAGAGTGGTTAGATAGAGAATGTTTGCAAAGTGGGATTTTTAAAGAGCGATTCTCTGAAACGACACCAAATTCTGTGCAGTACGGATCCTGATGACCATAATACAAGCCGTTGACCTAAGCAAAAATGTTGAGACCACCGACGGTAGCCTGACTATCCTGGATAGTGTCAGCCTGTCGCTGGCCGAAGGAGAGGCGATTGCAGTTGTTGGGCCTTCCGGTTCAGGTAAATCAACATTGCTGGCGCTTTTGGCAGGGCTTGATTCCGCCAGCAGCGGTGAAATACACCTGCTTGGCGAACCTCTGCATTCGCTTGATGAAGATGGCCGCGCTGCGATTCGCGCCGGGCAAGTGGGGTTTGTGTTTCAGTCCTTTCAACTGTTGCCTGGTTTGACTGCGCTTGAAAATGTCATGTTGCCGCTTGAGCTTGCTGCGGTTGATGATGCTCGGGCACGGGCGCAACAACAGCTGGAACTAGTCGGATTGTCAACTAGGCAAACACATCTCCCATCGCAGCTATCCGGTGGTGAGCAACAGCGTGTGGCGCTGGCAAGAGCGTTTGTGGTGACGCCGAAAGTTCTCTTTGCAGACGAGCCCACGGGCAATCTGGATCGCGCCACTGGCGATACTATCGTGGACCTCATGTTTAGCCTGCGTGCAGAGCAGAGCAGCGCGCTGGTGCTGGTCACGCATGATCTGCGTTTGGCTGAAAAATGTGATCGGGTATTAACGGTCACCGAGGGTCGATTGCAGTGAGTGCAAATCGAATTACCCTGGCCACTGAGCTTTCGCTCGCCTGGCGGCAACTGCGTCGGGAATTTCGTTTGCCTGAATACCTGGTGCTGATCTTTGCTCTGGTATTGTCAGTTGCTGCAGTGACCTCTGTTGGATTTTTTGCTGAACGTGTAGAGCGTGCTATGGGTGCCCAGGCAGCTACTTTGCTGGCGGCTGATGCCACTGTAAGTTCGCCTGCAGCTATTACTTCGTCTGTTCGTGCACAAGCCGCGGACTTTGATCTTGAAACCACCAATGTTATCCAATTCCCCAGCGTAATATTGAATGCTGACGGCGATACCGCACTGGTGTCTGTGAAAGCTGTGGGTACAGCATATCCACTGCGTGGGGAAGTTCGTATAAACACACAGCTTTACGCAGAGGACTTTGCGGCGTCCAGCGGTCCCGCTGCAGGCTCAGTGTGGATTGACCCCAGGCTTGCCGGCAGCTTGTCAGTATCTGTTGGTGATGAAATATCACTGGGTGAGTTGCAGCTGACGGTATCGTCTTTCATTACGTTTGAACCTGATCGCAGCAGTGATGTGTTTCAGATGGCACCTCGAGTTTTGATGTCAGAGCTGGATTTGGATCGTAGTGGATTGCTAGGTGAGGGCAGTCGTGCCAGTTATAAGTTACTGGCCGCGGGAGAGCCTTCAAGTATTGGCAAGTTTGGCGAATGGATTGATAATCGAGACGATGCCAGTCTGCGATTTCAAAATGTTGAGCAAGGTCGTCCTGCAGTGCAATCTGCGTTGGTGAATGTACGTCGATTTCTTGGCCTGGCGGCTGCGGTTGCTGTGTTGTTATCCGGCGCAGCAGTGGCTTTGTCGGCTCGCCAGATTGCCGAGCGTGATATTGACACAAGTGCTTTGTTAAGAGCCTTTGGCGCGAACTCGCGATCAGTCATACGTATTGTTTTGTTTCGTCTGGCACTGATTGCAGCGATTGCAGTTATCCTGGGCAGTGCCGTTGGCTATTTTGCACAGTTCGGTTTATCTGCACTACTGGCCCAGTGGTTTGCTACTGCACTTCCTCCTCCGTCACTGCTGCCATTGGTCGGTGGTGCCGGGTGCGCAATACTTGCACTGGGTGGATTTTGTTTTCCGGCGGTATTGAAAGCGGTCAGCGCGCCCGTGGTGGGTGTATTGCGACGGGATTTGCCCGCCGCCCGCCCGTCGGCTATCGTGGCAATTGCCTGTGGATTTCTGGCAATGTTTGCGCTGCTCAGCTGGTTAACTCGAAGCATGCTTTTGGGATTGATGTTAGTCGCGGGATTATTATTGGTGGTGGGGGTTTTGTGGCTTATCTCTCGATCCCTGATCACGCTTGCAGCCAAAGTACAAAATCCGCTGGTTCGTCGATCACTGGAAGGTCTCAGAAGACGGCCCAATAGTGTGAGTTTGCAAATTTCAGCTTATAGCGTTGGCCTGTTGGCTCTACTGCTACTGACCATCATCCGAACTGATGTGCTCAGTAACTGGCAGCAACAGATTCCTGAAGATGCACCGAATTTCTTTATGGTTAATATACAGCCACAGGAAGTAGCCTCGGTACAGGAGCTCCTTCAGCAGCGTAGTGTTCCTAACCATACCCTGTACCCGATGATTCGTGGCCGACTTGAATCGATTAATGAAAATCGCATTGGCGACAAAGGCTATCGGGATGAGCGCGCACGGCGTATGTCAGAACGGGATTTTAATCTCTCTTATCTGGCAGAGCCACGAGATGATAATAAAATAGTAGCAGGTGAGTGGTGGCCGGCAGATACCACGGAAACGTTTTTTTCCGTCGAAGAAGAATTTGCAGAAGAAACAGGCATGGCCCTGGGGGATACGCTGACTTTCAATATTGCGGATAAACAAGTGACAGGAGTGGTGAGTAACTTTCGCGAAGTAGAGTGGGAATCGTTTGCCGTTAATTTTTTTGTGGTGGGCTCGCCGCCAGCGCTGAATGATAAGCCTGCCAGCTTTGTCACCAGTGTTTATGTTGAGGATGACCAGGCGGGTTTTGTCAGTGATATCGTCAAGCAATATCCAAGTGTTACGGTGCTTGAGATTGGTGCCATGATTGAACGTGTGACGGGCATACTTAATCGCGCGGCACTGGCTGTACAGTATGTATTTGTCTTTACGTTAGCAGCCGGAGTGCTGGTGCTAATTGCGGCTGTGCTTGCCAGTCGTCGTGAGCGATTTCATGAAGCGGCAATTCTGCGTACGCTCGGTGCTTCTCGCACCTATCTGGCGCGCAGTATGTCGCGTGAATTTATTTTTATTGGTGCATTGGCCGGTCTGATTGCAGCTTCAATTGCAGCATTACTTGCGTGGGTTATTGTTGAGAAAGTCATGACTCTCGATAATCAGTTTAATCCGGTTATCTGGATAATAGGTGTGTTAGCGGGAATAGTCGGGATCTGGGCCGCTGGAACGCTGGCCAGCCGGTCCGTATTGCGGCAATCACCGCTGTCTGTCATTCGCGGCCAGATGTAATGATGCTGTAGTTTTTCGTTGTAGAGCAAACTCTGCAACTGTAAGACCAGAGCAGTCTCCAATCAGGTATACTGAGGCAAGTTATTATTTGACAGCAGCACATCATGCGGCATTCCTATGAGCCTGATATCAGTCGGCTCGAAAATATCGAAAGCACACTGGACTACCTGAGTGACGGTTGCAGTCCCTCACAATTAGGTCGCATTGAAGATGCCGTGCAGCGAGTATGGGATTTACGGGCCCAAAGTACTGATGTACCCGACCCTTTCTATGTGGCAGCCCAACTCAAAGAGCTCGGTGCAGACAGCTTTTGTATTGTGGCTGCTTTGTTGGGCTGCCATGCCGCTCGCAGTGCGATTCCCAAAGAAAGCCTGGTTAAAGACTACAGTGAACAGCAGCGTCGGCTAATTGAGAGCGTGCGTTGGTTGAATAGTTTCTCCAGTGATGGCGGGGTGCTTTCTGCGACAGGCGGGGAGCGAAAGCTGCAGGCTGAACGTGTGCGTCAGTTGGTACTGGTGATGATCGAAGATGTTCGGGCGTTGTTGATAAAAATGGCGTTCCGTGTTCAGCGGCTGCATTTGTTGTTGAAAACCAACCATGGAAGTGCAGGATTAATAGCGCAGGAAACCCTTGATATTTATGCTCCCCTTGCGAACCGAATGGGTGTAGCTCAGCTGAAGTGGGAACTTGAAGATCTATCGTTTAGGTTGCTGGAACCACAAACTTACAAACGCATTGCAAAATCACTGGAAGAGCGTCGCGAGGATCGTGAGCGCTATATCAGTAGTTTTGTTGAAAAACTTATCCAGCGTCTACAGGCGGCGGGATTAACTAACGTTGAAGTAAAGGGTCGTCCCAAGCATCTATATTCGATATGGAAGAAGACGCAGCGCAAACGTGTTGCGGTTACAGATCTATATGATGTACGCGCCGTACGGGTTCTGGTTGATAGCTTACAGCAATGTTACGCAGCCCTTGGTGTGGTACACAGCGGCTGGCAACACCTGCCGCGGGAGTTTGATGACTATATCGCGAACCCTAAAGAAAATGGTTATCAATCTCTGCACACCGCGGTAATTGGTCCGGAAGGGAAAGCTTTGGAAGTGCAAATCAGAAGTAGAACCATGGACTCCGACGCTGAGTTGGGCATTGCAGCGCATTGGCGTTACAAGGAAGGTGGGGGTGAAGACACGCGTTTACAAAAAAGCATTAACTCTTTACGCACTCTTCTGGAAAACCACGGTGACGACGATGAACAGCTTCTTGAAGTTTTTGACACAGAAGTCTTTTCTGATCGAGTTTATGTATTCACTCCCAAAGGAGAGATTATCGATTTACCTGTTTACGCAACGCCGCTTGATTTTGCCTATCATGTGCATACGGAAATAGGTCACCGTTGTCGCGGCGCCAAGGTGAACGGTCGTATTGTGCAATTAGGTCATCAGTTGCAGAACGGCGATCGTGTTGAAGTACTGACCGGAAAAATCAGCAACCCAAGCCGTGACTGGATGAATAAAAGCAACGGCTTTTTACATACCAGTCGAGCGCGTGGAAAAGTACGTGCCTGGTTCAATGTTAGAGATCAGGAAACTCACCTGGAAGATGGCCGGCAGATCGTTGAACGCGAACTAAAACGGATGAATGCACGAGATCTGTCTCATGCTTTGTTAGCTGAAAAATGTTCAGTTGAAAAAGGTGATGCGTTTTATATTGCAATTGGTCGCAATGAGGTTGGTCATAGCAAGCTTGTCGGTGCGATCAATGCGCTGCAAGTTCCAGAGCAGCGTATAGCTGAGCATACGCCGCGGTTGCGCGGTCGTCCCAAAGCACCTGATGACATTCAGGTCAGTGGAGTTGGCAGTCTGCTTACACAAATGGGCAATTGCTGTACACCGGTCCCCTATGATTCAATAGTTGGTTTTATTACACGTGGTAAAGGTGTCACCATTCATCGCAGCGATTGTTCGAACATATTAAATCTGCGAGTTCAGGAACAAGCCAGACTGGTCGAGGTTGACTGGGGTGCAGAAACTCACGGTGCTTATTCGGTGAATCTTGAAGTGCTTGCTTATGACCGCCAGGGGTTGCTGCGTGACATCACTGTTGTAGCGGCCAATGAGGGGGTGAATGTTACTGCAATGAATACCGTTACCAACAAAATAGAACTGACGGCAACGGTTAAGCTAACCGTTAGTGTTAACAGCATTGAACAGTTAGTTGCTGCTATGGATAAACTTCGAGCCCAACGTAATGTAGTGAGTGTGGAACGAATTGGCTAGCGCCTGGCTGCCTACTGCGCTTGCGGTGATTCTCTAAATGATTTTAGAAAAAGTCCAAGGCCACCAAAAGCCAGTACCAGCATCACAATCAGGTCGAACGCAGACATATTCCGCATCGTAAAATTCACAGTGCTGATGACACCGAATAACAACGCTGCCAGTGAACCAACTGCCAGTAACCAGCCGAAGAAGCTCTTGGCGTTGTAAAATATCATTGCCACACCAAACAAAAACGGAATCATGATCATACCGCTGGTGATACCGTAACCGCCCATCGAAAAAACCCGGTAACCCAACCCGAAGCGCGCGTTAACCACAATAGAATTTAATAATAGATAAAAGCCGCCGCACATCATGATGAGGCCGCAAAGAAAAGTGAGAATACCACCTGGTGTACCGCCAGCGCCTTTCATGTTCAGTCCCTGTTATTAATTAAGTGGTTGTCTAAGTGCTCGTCCGAAATCTTCGAATAGCAATTTGTTGATCGGGTTGGTCTGGGGGTCATATTCGGCATGCCATTGAACCCCGATCGCAAAGCCCGGTGCATCGGAAATGGTAATTGCCTCGATGGTGCTGTCTTCTGCTGTGCCTTCTACTGTCACACGTTCGCCGGGTTCCAGAATGCCTTGCCCGTGAAGGGAATTTACCCGAATAGTCCGGCGCTGGTATAGCGATGCAAAGTAGCCATTTTCAATTAAATTGACGTCGTGACGGTCACCGAAAACATAGTCGATATCCGGGTGTATATCACCATTGTCGAGCCGCGGCATCCGATGGTTAATACGCCCGGGTAAATTGCGTATTTCCGGATGTAGTGTTCCGCCAAAGGCGACATTCATTTCCTGAAAGCCACGGCAGATGCCAAGCAATGGAATGCCTTTTTCAACACAGATTTTTGACAGCAACAAGGCCACGCTATCACGATTTTCATCATAGGGTTCGTAGTCAGGACTTGCAGAGGCGCCAAAGTTATTTGGATGGACATTTGCGCGGGCGCCGGTCAGTAATATACCGTCGACACAATCAAGCAGTGAATCTATGTCAGTGATTTCAGGAGTAGATGCGAATAATAATGGCAAAGCGTCAGCCACATCTGCCAGTGCACGGAAATTATTCTCACCACCCATCTGTACGTGAAAACGATCTTCCAGATGATGCGAGTTTCCAATGATTCCTACAACTGGTCGTTTCACTAAGTACTCCGTATCAAAGTGGCTGTGAAACAGATTTCAATGATGCAAAAGATTTTACCGGTTCTCTTGTTTAGTAGTTTTATGATCAGATGGTACATCAGAAGTCGCTTGCTGAACACAGGGTGGTGGGCTCTGATGAGCCGAAGTACCACTGCTATTTCCGCCGCCCGACCCCTGCAGCGACTAGCATCTTGAGTGCCGCAGAAAATTTAGTGCCATATTGATCATTGTGGCCCAGGATCTATCAGTATTCCGTCTAAATAGTTGATCGTTCATGGAGTGGGCTGCCGTGGTAGAATTCGCGGTCGAGTTGCCAGTAAGTTGCGGCGAAATGTCTAAACCGTTCCCCCCAGGAAAATCCTTGTCCGAAAATACTCATGGCGGTGACGCAAGTGTTGATAATCTTCCGGTACTCCATTTAAAGAAAAACGAAGAGCGCCGTTTGATGGCTGGCCACCTCTGGGTCTATAGCAATGAGGTTAATACAGCCAAATCGCCACTGAATCAGTTTACCCCTGGTGATACAGCGGTGGTGCATTCCAGTCGTGGAAAGGCGGTCGCGATGGCGATGGTGAATCCGCGATCTTTGATATCTGCCAGGGTCTATAGCTATCGGCGCGGTGAAATGCTGGGCGCAGAGCTGTTGAAGCGTCGTATTGCGGCGGCGTTATCGTTGCGTGAAATGCTCTATGACAAACCCTGTTATCGTCTGGTGCACGGCGAAGGTGACTGGCTGCCGGGACTTATTGTGGATCGATTTGGCGATATTCTGGTGATGCAAACGAACACCGCCGGTATGGAACGAGTACAGCAGGAAATCACTGAGGCGCTGTGCGAATTACTTAACCCGGGCGGGATTTATTTGAGAAATAACGGTTCGGTGCGGCAGCTGGAAGGGCTTGAAGACGACGAAAAATGTGTTTTTGGAGACGTGCCGGAAACCACCGAGTTGATTGAAAATGAACTGAAATTCACCATACCGCTGTACAGCGGTCAGAAAACCGGATGGTTTTATGATCATCGGGAAAACCGACAGTTACTCGCCCGATTGTCGCCGGGAAAGCGAGTATTGGATGCGTACTGTTATCTTGGTGCCTGGGGTCTCAACGCGCTCGCCGGTGGGGCCCGTGCGGTGACAGCGATCGATAGCAGCGCTACAGCCATTGAGGGCGCTGGAAAAAATGCCACTCTGAATGGTTTTGGTGATCAATGGCAGGGCATCAAGGGTGATGTTACCGAGCAGCTAAAAGCCATGCGTCGCGACGGTGAGAAATTCGATATTGTAGTGCTGGACCCCCCGGCGTTCATTCAGCGAGCCAAAGACAAGCGTAAGGGCCTCGATAAATATCGCAGCGTTAATGCAATGGCAGCGGATCTGCTCGAGCCGGGTGGTCTGCTGGTTTCTGGTTCTTGTTCACATCATCTGTCTCTCACTGATCTGCAGCGAACCGTTCTGCATGCGGGAAGGCAGGCGAATTATGGCACCCAGATTATTGCGCGCGGGCATCAGGGACCTGATCACCCGGTGCATGCGGCTATTCCGGAATCGGAGTATCTTAAAGCGATTTATGCACGCCTCATTAGATGAAACGAATCTGCCAGCAGCTTGCGAGACAGAATGTCTGCTGCTGCGTTACCATTGATAGAGCGTCGGGTTGCTGCCGTCGAGCGCGTCTATAATAGAACTCGGCACCACCGGCACTGTCTAGTTGTAGTAAGAAAAACAGAGATACTTTAATGCTCGAATACCCGAATATCGACCCTGTTGCATTTTCGATTGGCCCGCTAGTTGTGCATTGGTATGGAATAATGTACCTGATCGGTTTTGCAGCGGCCTGGTTTTTACTAAAAAGTCATACCCAAAGGCTCAATGCCAACTGGAGTAAGGATGATCTTGCAGATCTGATTTTTTACGCGGCTATAGGCGTTATCCTCGGTGGTCGAATAGGCTATATATTCTTCTACAACTTCACTGCCTTTGCAGAAAATCCGACCATGCTTTTTAAAATCTGGCAGGGCGGAATGTCATTCCATGGTGGTTTTATTGGTGTTCTTGTTGCCGTGTGGATTTTTGCCAGGCGAACCGGTCGCAAGTTTTTTGAAGTGGGAGATCTGGTTGCACCGGTGACAGCAGTCGGCCTTGGGGCAGGACGCCTGGGTAACTTCATCAATGGAGAACTCTGGGGGCGGGTGACCGAGGTTCCGTGGGGCATGGTGTTTCCTTTTGAGCGTGCCGGTGTGCTCCCAAGGCACCCTTCGCAGCTTTATCAGTTTTTCCTTGAAGGAGTATTATTGTTCCTGATCCTTTGGATCTACTCGCGCAAGCCAAGGCCCACGATGGCAGTATCCGGTATGTTCCTGCTGTTCTACGGCGTGTTTAGATTTTTTGTTGAATTCTTTCGTGAGCCCGATGATCACCTGCTGTTCGTTGCGTTCAACTGGATGACTCGTGGTCAACAGTTGTGTATCCCGATGATTCTGGTGGGCGCGGCGCTGATATGGCTTGGGTACAGAAATCAGAATAAATCGTCCACAACCCCTGATGTTGTTGCAGAGACCAAATAAGTGTCAATGATTTCCAATCATCCCGATGTCCATCCGGAGCAGCAGTATCTGGAGTTATTAAAGTTTCTGATCGACAGCGGTGATGAGCGGATAGATCGAACCGGAGTCGGTACCCGGGCCACATTCGGGTATCAAATGAGGTTTGATTTAAATGAAGGGTTTCCTCTCTTCACCACAAAGAAAGTTTTTTGGAAAACCGCTTTCAAAGAGATGCTTTGGATGCTGAGTGGTGGTGATAACATCCGTCAGTTGCTGGAGCAAAATGTAAAAATCTGGACTGACTGGCCTCTTAAGCGTTACCGCGATGCCACTGGCAAGAAAATTAGCCAGCAGGATTTCGAAGCCACTATCCTGTCTGACGATGCGTTCGCTGCTGAGTGGGGGGATCTGGGGCCGGTTTATGGAAAACAATGGCGTCAATGGAAAGGTGCAGATGGTCGTGAGTATGATCAGGTCCAACAAGTACTTGACGACTTAAAAACCAATCCGACCTCACGGCGTATTTTGTGGGATGGCTGGAATGTCGCAGAGATTGATCAAATGGCATTGCCGCCCTGCCATAAACACTACCAATTTTATGTTAATCAGAAAAACCACACGCTCAGTGGCGCGATGGTTCAGCGCAGCGCAGACGCCTTTCTTGGGCTGGCCTGGAATGTAATTAACCTGGCGTTGATTACGCATTTGATTGCGCGACAAAGCGGTTATCAGCCTGGTGAGATTGTCTGGTTCGGCATGGATGTACACTTGTATTTAAATCATATTGAGCAGGCCAAACTTCAGGTTGGCAGAACCCCAAGGGCAATGCCAAAGCTTGAGATCGATCCCGCTGTCAATTCTCTGTTTGACTATAGAATTGAACACTTGAATATTACCGGCTATGAGCCACATGATGCCATTGCCGGAGATGTTGCGGTTTAATGATCCGGGTTAAGCTGTAATAGCGGGCGGTTCGCCTGATGAGTTGATCGGTGCTACAGTCTTTT
>CAZNOB010000067.1:0-22209 GCA_964574535.1 uncultured Granulosicoccaceae bacterium
TATACCAATGTGATCACTAGCGAAGAAGGACGTCTGTCCAAAGAAAAACTAGCGATGCTTCTTAGCGATGCTTCGCGTCAGCACGCTTATATTTGTGGGCCAGCGCGGTTTATGCAAGACATGACAAAACACCTTGTCGCTTTGGGCGTATCACCCGGTAACATTTTTACTGAGAATTTTGATTTCTGATACACGCTGGGCTCTGGCAATGCTCTCAGCAAGCACACCGGAGCCCAGCTTATAGTCACTATCATTGCCCAGTGCTATAGCGTCTACTGAGTCAAATTACAGATATAAGGTGATGAAGGTGTCAGACGCGACTATAGCCCGCAGCAATGCCTTCATGCTCTTGTCTCCGGATTCAGCCCATGCATTAAGCAATGTTTGTAGTTCAAGATTGTCTGCGCCCTGTTTATCGACACCTCTGCGTGTGCTATGGCGATACCAGAGCTCGGACATGCACGAGGAGGCTCTTTGGCTGGACGCCATGCTGAAGCCCAGGTCACCTAAACCGGAGATTGATGTGGTGATATCACCGATACTATATAGTTCGAAGCTTGTGCCAAAGTCTTGAAATGCGGGATCAAACAAGGCGGTCTCGGCATCGAATTGCTGAAAAGCAGCTCCGTAGTTATCAAATACCTGGTGGCACGTGGCGCATGGCTGTTTTGTGTGTTCCTCGAAGGCCTGAAGTGGAGTCAGTTCACCTGTATCAAGCGCTGCATCCGGTAAGTCTTCAGGAAGCTTTTGGCATAGCAAGCTTTCTACAACAAACACGCCGCGTGTAATAAAGCTGGGCGTTGGAGCGCTGGTATGTGAGGCAACAAAGGCTCTTAGGCCCAGGACCCCCAGTGGCTCAGTGGTTTCAATGCCGCTGACGTGCTGAACGGCAACTGCGCCCTGATATAGATCGCTAAAAGGGTACTCATTGACAAACCAGTCGGTTATAAAGGTGCTAAGTGCATTTAAATCTTCAGGATCCGAAACAGAGTCATCAACCCCCAGCCAGCTACTGACTAACGTGGTAAATTGGGTAACACCAATCTGGCTGTTCATCAATCTCTCTGCATGCTGCAGACGAACCTCCGGATTACCTAATAAGCCGGCGTTTGCATCAGCTAACAGTGCGTCATCAGGTAATGTACCTGCCAGAAATAATGACAAGCGGGTGGCGATTTCTGAATCAGCCAAAATTTTAGTGTTTGCGTTGCTATTGTCTGTTTTACCGTTTTCTACAACCAGCAAAAACTCCGGCGACAGCATGATATATTGAAAGATGGCCTGCACTGTTGCTTTGTGGGCAGCAATGTCAAACAACGCATTGTCGAACGTCTCATTAAAGCCAATGATGCTGTCGTATATTTCGCTGATGCTAGCAGTATCGTCTTCATTAACTGATCGACGATAGGCTTTGGCTAAAAGGTTCCTTGAAAATTCTTCAACACAGGTTCTTGTGGGGGCTGTAGTTTCAATGTGTTCTATTAATGCGGGGCAGCCCATTAATTCCTCAAGCTCAGCTTTAGATGTGATGCCGTTTAAAAAATCATTGCTGGCAGCAATAGCCATATTTGAAAAGCCAGATACAGTAAGCTGAGTAAAAACTTGTGTAGCAGCGTTATTGGTCAGGCCACCAATTACAGATTCAGAGGTAAGCGACGTTTTAGCAGCATCAATCTGTGGAGAGTCTCCGGGGAGGTCGAGCAGAGTCCTGACGCTGTTAACATATTCATCGTTGGTCAGGCGAGCCAGTGGTGACGGCACGCTTTGATCTACAGGTTCGGAAGGCCCTGCGGGCTCTTCTGGTTCAGTAGGCTCTTCTGGTTCTTCTGGTTCAGATGGGTTGAAAGATTCATCACCTGGTTCTGTACTGAAGTTATTTAAAATGTATGTGGCTGTTGTGATTGCACAGCTATCATCTCCGGACAATGTGCAGGCCTGGCTTGCGCCGAACGGCATATTTGCATCTATATAACTTGCTAAAGAACTGATGCTGCTACAGTCTGCGACCTGACAGTTGTCTACATTAATGGGTGTAGAATCGTTGTCGCCACTGCTGCCGTGACACGTAGAGCATGTCTCATCGAAATTAGTTTTACCTATAGCCAGGGTGGCTGATTGAGAAGGCGTCTCCGGCACAGTCTCTTCCGGCGTTGATGGCACGTTCCCGTCGGGCGTTGACGGCACGTTCCCATCGGGTGTCGAAGAGCCACTAATAGTTCCGCCACCTCCACCACATGCTGCAAGTGTTAACAGCGCTACAGTTACGAAAATGCACTTAATGACAAGTTTGATCATATTTGATTTCTGTATTATATTTTTGATTTTAGCTGTGTTTCTAATTTGGCAATTATTATTCAAAGTGATTCTTGCCACTGAACAAGCTAAGCCACCAGCATTCTGGAAATTGCACCATTGTGTAAATCATCGCGATCGACACCTGAATTGTGATATCCACCAAAACGTTCGTCTGGCAGGTTTAGTCCCTGAGCAATCGTAGTCAATAGGTCAGTATTTGTACTACCTGTGCAGTCGTAGTGAAAGCCTCCTTTTAGATTTGTATTTTTACCGGCAATTAATAGATAGGGGTAGCCTGACTTCTTATGTGTATTGCTGGCCATCGCGCACGTCCAGAACATCACGGTATTATCCAATACGCTGTTGCCATCTGTGTCTGGCATGATGCTCATGGCATCCAGTAGCTCGGCGACTAATTCTGCTTGATGAATTCGGATAACCTCATGTGTGGTATTCGCGTTGTCACTCACCGCGTGAGACACTGCATGCATGTTTTTCTCTAGTTGGCTTTTTATTCCAGCAGGGTGTATGTCCGGGTTAAATAGGTCTGCGTGCTTTAACTGGTTAATCTGTTCGCCGCCGATGTGATAGGTCAGGCTCGAGGTCAGGTCACAGGCAAATGCCTGTTGAATGTTTTTAAAGATGTATGGCGTACCCAGGGTAGACTGTTTTTCAGCAGTGGGGTATGCATCCAGTGGAGCAGGCGCTCCGCACACATTGGCGCTGCTTAAGTGGAGCTGTGCTGCCAGGTCATCGACACTGGATTCATAAGCATCCATGACTGTACTGGCATTGGTATTAGTGAGTTGACCACGCAGTGCCAAAACCTGTTCCTGTACCAGGTCAAAAACGGTTTGCTGCCTTAGGTTTTCGAACTGTATCTCGGCAAGGTTGGTGTTACTGGCAAATACTGATTCTGCCTGACTTCTGGACCCTGCTATCGAACGAATTTGATTGCCTTCAAGGTCGTAGCAAAATGTTTGTTTCCCCGATTGAGATACATTGGTAAAAAATAAATGCGGAAATGCACGCCCCAGACCCTGTGTATTGTTCAGATGCTCGCCAACATGCACGTCCAGTGATGCGTGCGGTATCCTGGCTGCTGTTTCTCCAGCAGGGCTGGTAGCGAGCTTTTGACTCCCTGTTAGTGTGTGTCTGGTCATGTTTTGGTGGATTCGACTATCACCGCCCAAGCTGTCCATGTTAATGCCAGAGACAACCAGCATATTGTCTTTATAAGCCTGTAACGGAGCCAAAGTGGTTCCAAGGTCATTGTTTTCCAGCCGATAATCCCCTGTGGGAGAACGAACCCAGATTTCATTTCGGGTTTGAGACGGCAAGCCGTAGGAATCAATGATGGTTAGCATGCGCAGCGGGGCACTAGAGCTTTGTGCAAATGCGTTGGGGCCTGTTAAGGAGGCGAAGGGCGTCACCAGTAAACCAGATGCCAGTTTAATAAAATTTCTTCGTTGTCTAAGCTTGATGCTGTTCATTAGTTTTGGAATCCTGGTGGCTCTTCCGGATGTTGGTGGTGAGGTTATCTGCATAGCCGGAAGGCTATGTGGACAATCTCTGATAGGGCGGCTTTATTGTTTGGTGATTCGTAACGGTTTTTTGCTAGTTAAACCAGTTTATTATTTATGGCTTAAACAACTTTTACTCGATGATCAGTTTTAATATGTATGGCAAGGAGCCTGCGCGACAGTATTTCTGCCACCGCGAATGGGCTCTGCCGGTGTGATTCCATTATTTTTCAATCCGTATGAACAACACTGCGCCTTAAGATAAAAATACTTGTAATTCCAGAAGCATAGCCCTTAACGTGGCTCGCTCTCGCTACACAGACTTCTACCAGCAGACTCCTGGTTCAACTGCAAGTCAGCTAACTGGACCAATAGTCAACCATTCAATTCCTGCACTGGTCTGATTCACCGGTGTGAGGGCATTGAAAAGTTGAACCGCTAATGTAATACAAAAAGAAGTACAGCTAAAAACTTTCACAAAAAGGGCTTAACGAAGGCCGGTGCTATTAGGTAATACTGTTGTAGTTGCATCGGGCTTTTGAGAGATCTGATGATAACTTCCATGGAAGGATAACTGGTTGATGGCTGGCCCGATGTTTATTTTTACCAATTATCCGAAAATAGACCAGGTGTTGATTAGTTAACGGCGACTGTTTGTGATAATTTAGTTACAACTTCATGTGCAATGTGTCAACGGTGCCGGACATGAAAGTCGGCTGGCCAGATAACTCCATCGCAGGTAAAAAAATTCAGAGTGCCGACCACGAAATCTGCAAGTGTATAAGTGATATGAAAGTCGTTATCGTTGTTGAAGACAGTCTTCCCAACCGCTTTGTCGGCAAGCAGCACACCCCGGTGTTGTGGAATCTAATTACCAGCCATGGCGGCTGGAGCGAGCAGGGCGGTCGATCGGTGCTGGCTTCTAACACCTATCCGAATCATGCCACGTTTGTAACCGGAGCCGATGTTCAGGATCATCGTATATTCACCAACAAAATCTGGAACGGACAAGCCTTTGTTTGTTCATCAACTGTCGGACCTGCGGTTGAGACAATATTTGATGTTGCGAATTGTTCTGGTCTGTCTACTGCAGCGGTGCTGGGCGATAAGACTATGGTCGGTGTTACTGCCGCTCAACGCGCTCATATGCACTGGCCACCCATTGCAGGGTTAGCCGAGAGATCAGCGACCGATACGCTGGGTTATTCGGCCAACAGTGTAGTGCTGGAAAAACTGGATGAACTCGACGCACTATCGTGTGATCTGTGCTTCGTACACATGAACGAACCTGACTCGGCACTACATGTCTACGGACCAGATGCTGCCGAATCGATGGCACAAATTCGTCGTTGTGATAGTGATCTTGCACTGATAGTTGAGAGACTGCAGTCGTCTTGGGATGACACAGTGCTTTTTGTTTTAAGTGATCATGAGCAAGAGACGATCGATCAGTCACAGGACGAGCTGTACATCGAGGCATTACTGACTGCAAACGGATTGCAGGGTCACGGTCATGACGAAGGGGCGGTAGCGCTGATTGTTGACGGGGCAGATGCGAGCGCGATAATGAGGTTGCCGGAGATCAACGGTGCTGTCGATCTTGATGCCGGAGTCACGCTGGTATGGTCAGGTGCCGGCAGAGTATTCGGGCAGGGCCGCAAGAATCGTCTTGGCCAGCATGGCTCACCGAGAACTACCACACAGGTCGCCACGGTCTCTGGTGGTCACCCGATTGTGCCAAAGTTATCTGAAGCGGTTAGATGTTGCAGTCCGCATGGTTCGCAATGGGCACCGACTGTTGCGACACTCTTTGGGTTGTCATTACCGCAGGCTACCGGTCTGTCTTTAATATAGTAACTGGATGCTTATAGCTGTTCATCATATTGAATTTGAATTTGAACGAATTTGATAATACTGGCTATCTCAATAGCTGTTGGCCGCATCTTCCCGGTCGACCAACCCGGGCGCGTACTGTATGTCAGGTCGGGTACCGACATTTACAGCTAAATCATATCGCTAAGTGCTCGGGCACTGTCGCCATCAATAATTAAACCTTTCACAACACCGCTGCGCAATATAGCTTGTGTGGCGGCCAATTTTTGTTGGCCTGCTGATAGCACTATTGTCTTGGTCTTTGCAAGAAGCGGTAAGCCTATAGCGACGGTACGCTGGTTGAGGTCATGTTCGACTGGTTTGCCATTTTTATCAAAGAATATTCCGTTTGTGTCGCCGACGGCGCCGGCTGATCTAAGTGATTTTGATTCGTCTTCGGAAATCATATTTTGCCGACGCAGCAGCGAATTTTCGGTCAACTCGCCAACAGAGACCAAAGCGAAATCGGCGCGTTCTGCAAGTGACAGCGTTTGGGCAATTGCTCGTTGTGATAGAAAAACCTCCCGGTCTTCCTGACTGTCAGCGATGAAAGGTGCGGGTAAAAAGAAGCCTTCAGAGTTGGTCGCCTGGGCGAGCGCGTGGACAACCTCGAACGGGTTGAACGAAGAGTTGCTGGTAAGAGAACCCATGAGGCTGAAAAATTTTACCTTTGGTGCAGTAACCCCGGACATGTTTTTGCTCAAACCCGCCAGTGTTCGGCCCCAACCGGTTCCGATGATGGCAGATAGGTTCGCATTGATCTGGTCGCGCACAAATTGCGCACCTGCTGCGCCAACCATGTTGAACGCAATTCTGGACGATGCCTCGCCGTCGTTCGGAGAGAAGCCGAGTTCCGGCGTTGCGATACAAAACTCCAGTCCGAATTCAGTGCGGATTGCTTCTTCCTGAGCAAGCAGGCCGACGTGACGCTCATTGATTTCGATCGAAACCAGGCCCGTCTCACGCGCAAGTGACAGAAGCTTGTTCACGCGGGCACGTGTCAGGTTCATGCGCTTTGACGTGGCCTCCTGATTCAGCCCGGCAATGTAATACAGCCAGGCGGCGCGCGCCATAAGCTGGTTTTCGTTCATTAAATCCATGGCGCCAAGATAACCTCCCGCTCGCGAACGTCAATGCTCAAAACGACCAATATGGTAAATTACAAATGTAATTATACTAGACAAATGTAATTGCAGGTGATAAAAATGAGTTTCCTCGGGCCACCGAGGGCAAATTGACTAAGGAGGTTCTAATGAAAATCATCCCATCTCTATTGGCGGCCGCTGCCGTCATCGGCTTTGCCGGGCCAGCGTTTGCGCAAGACATTGCGTGGGTCCACTCAAATGCAGCTGCACAGTCAGAACAGCGGGTAAAAGCAGGTTTTGAGGCCTGGCTTTCTGAGGAAGGAAAAGACTGGAAGGTTAGTTTTCTTGATTCCAGAGGTTCGGGCGAAGCGATAGCATCGAACATCCAGGATGCAACTGCACGTGGTGTGGACGCCATTATCGTCACGATGGCTGATCTGCGTGCTTCAACTGCTGCAATTTCCGAGGCGGCAGCCGCAGGTGTGCCAATCTTCTCCGTCGACTCTGGTTATGTTGAGGGAGCTGTTGTTGATATCACGACCAACAACTGGGCAATGTCTGCCAACGTATCGCCCTATCTGCTGGATCAGCTGGGCGGTGCAGGTAATATTATCTTTCTGCGCATGGCATCTCACCACGGTACTCGCAAGCGCAGCGATGTTATGGAAGACATCCTGAAAGAATATGGCGACATCAAAGTGCTCGCTGAACACGACATCGACATCACAGCGTTTTTCGAAGACACAACAAACCAGATGCAGGATTATGTCGCGCGTTTTGGCGAGGACATTGATGCCGTTTGGGCACCGTGGGATGAGCCGGCGCAAGCGGCTATTAACGTTATGTCTGCGGCTGGATTAAAAGATGTGAAAGTCATTGGTATTGACGGCCATCCGCAGGCAGTTGCAGAGGTCTGCAAAGAGAACAGCATGATGATCGCAACGGTGTCCCAGCCGTTTGAAAGTATGGGTTCTCAGGTCGGTGACTGGATTACCTCGATAGTGATTGATGGCAAAGAAGCCTCGTCTGTAATTCCTTCGAACATTGTTTACATGGACGCACCGTTAGTCACGAAAAACAACTGCAAGGAATTTATGTAGTTCTTGCGCTTACAGTGGGCGGTGACGGTTACCCCGCGCCGCCCATCTCAATGCCATTCTTCAAGCACTTAGCGGGATCTCAATATGGGTGTTGTGCTCAAAGAAATTGTGATGGATTTTCCAGGTACGCGCGCGCTGGATGACGTGACCTGTGATATTCGACTGGACGAGGTTCATGGCCTTATCGGTGAAAATGGTGCGGGAAAATCTACCTTGATGAGCATCCTGGCAGGGGTTCAAACACCCACCACTGGCACGCTTGTACTCGATGATAATCCGCTGGAACTGAAGTCATCAGCGGATGCACTGTCACACGGAATTGCGTTGGTAAGTCAGGAGGGCAGCCTGGTGCCGTCGCTGTCGGGGGCGCAAAATATTCTATTGGGGGATGAACCTCGATGGGCAGGTTTTCTGCGAACAGCTGCATTGAATCAACGTGCGTCATTGTTGCTGTCAGAGTGGTTTCCAGAGGTCGACATTGATCTGAATGTTCCTGTTCAATCGTTGGCTATGGCAGATCAAAAGGTGATCGAAATTGTGCGTGCGCTGCGCAGGGATGTGCGCCTTGTTATATTGGATGAGCCAACTGCAACGCTACAGTCGCGTGAGAAAGAGCAACTTTGGAAGATCATTAGACGCCTGCCTGAAAAGGGAGTTGGTGTGGTTTTGATCAGTCACTTCCTCACAGAAGTTAAAGCACTGTCAGACAGGATCACTGTACTGCGAGACGGCCGCAAGGTTGCCACTGATCAGGCGGCGAATCTCGATGTTGCAGATCTGGTCAATCTGATGCTTGAGCGGGGTATGGCAGGCAACGATAGCAGCCGTGCAGCGACGTCGGCTGCTGATACACCCGTGCTGACAGTCAGGGACTGGTGTGCAGACAATATTGAGGTAAGCCATTTTTCGATACGGCCGGGCGAGGTAGTAGGGCTGATCGGACTGACTGGTGCAGGGCACTTTGCGTTTGCCAAATCTTTGTATGCGGGTCGCGGAGGAACCGGCGGTGAGCTGAATTTTTCCGGAACTGTGGTAAGAGAACCATCGCCACGGCAAATGCAAACCCTCGGCATGGCGTTTATCCCGGATCATCGCATGGAGAATTCGTTAACGGCCCAGGGCACCATCCGTGAAAATATATCCGTTGTGCATCCTGAAGCGGGCAAATCTTTTGGCTTCCTGAGCCCCAAAAAAGAAGCCACCGAAGCGCAGCGGGTTATGCAAGAGCTCAATATAAAGGCAAGTGGCCTCAGGCAAACGGTCAAAACATTATCGGGTGGCAACAAGCAAAAAGTCAGCTTGGGCAAGTGGCTGTACGGAGCAGAAGACCGATACAAAGTCATGATCTTCATCGAGCCGACCGAAGGTGTTGATGTTGGCGCTAAGCAGGAAATCTATGCACAGGTCCGCCGTCTGGCCGAAAGCGGGGTAGCGATTATCGTCGCCTCATCGGACCTCCTGGAAATTGAACAAATCGCACATCGCGTTGTGCCTTTTGCCGGCGGGCGTCCTGGCCCCGACATTCAATCAAATGACTATTCCGAGGCACGCTTCATAGCAGCCATGACGGGAGAACAGACATGACAGCAGATTCAAACACTAAAGGTTCTAACGTAAGCATCAATGCCCCGATAGACACACCAAAACTAAAAACAGACTGGCTGTTGCGTTATTCAACGCTGATTGTTCTGGCACTGATATTTTGCGGTTTTTCATTGTTTGTTGATCGCTTTCTAACGTTCTTCAACCTGACCAACATACTGCAACAGATATCGATCCTTGGCATCGTCGGGGCCGGGTTAACGTTTGGCTTTGCGGCCAGGGAAATTGATCTTTCAGTAGGATTTACGGTAGGGCTGGCAGGCATTCTGACGCCACTGCTACTGGTCGAGGGATACGGCATTCCTGTCGCATTTGCCGTTTCCATCGGCGCGGGGCTGCTGGTTGGATTGATCAACGGTTTGCTTGTGACCAAAGTCGGGATTCCGTCTTTGATCGCAACACTTGCGATGGGTTCGATCCTGTTCGGTGTGAACTTTCTGTTTACCGGTGGTCGTGCGATCTATGGTGGATTGCCGGATGCCTACACGTGGCTTGGGCAAGGACGGGTGTGGGGTATTCCAGTGCTTGCCTTCTTCATGATTGCAGCTGTGGGCATTGCCTGGGTTGCCATGGAACGGACTGTCTTTGGCCGTTACATCTATGCCGTAGGGGGCAATCAAAAAGCTGCGGAGCTATCCGGTATTCGCGTTCACTATTACCGGATTGCTGCGCTGGTACTGGTGGCCGTATTTGCCTCTATTGCAGGGCTTTTACTGGCCGCGCGTCTGGGGTCGGGTCAGCCCAATGTCGGTGAACGCTTCCTGCTGGACGGCCTGGCTACTGTTTTTATAGGCATGACGATGTTTCGCCCCGGTACGGCGACGGTCATTGGTACATTCTGCGGCGCCCTCTTCATTGGTGTGATCAACAACGGATTGAACCTGATGGGTATGGACACGTTCATTCAGAGCATCGTTAAAGGCGTCATTATTCTTGTAGCGGTGGCCGTGGTCTCCCGAACTACCAAATTAAGCATTTTGTAGGAGTGCGATAAATGAATCGTGTTGCTGAAATTAAAACAGCAGAAAAAAGTAATTCCAACCTTGTCGGGCACTACACCGAGATGCGTCGTATCCGCACGTTCGAAGACCGAGTCGGTGAGTTGTACCTGCGTGGCGAGAGTGCGGGTTCAATGCTGCACTTGTCAATCGGAGAGGAGAGTGCAGCGGTTGGTGTGTGTTCAACCATGCAGGACGGCGATACCTTCACCACGCATCATCGCGGGCATGGAATTTTTTTGGCGCGTGGTGCTGATCCCAAACGCATGATGTCAGAAATTGGTGGCAAAGATACCGGCTATTGCAGAGGCAAAGGGGGGTCAATGCACATAGCGGATATGGGGCTTGGTCATCTTGGTGCCAATGCAATTGTGGGTGGTGGTATACCCGCGGTGGTTGGTGCTGCTCTGGTGGCCAAACAACGAAAATCCGGTGCTGTCTCTATTGCCTTTTTCGGTGATGGCGCAATGCAGCAAGGCATCTTATATGAATCGATGAATATGGCGGCGCTATGGGACCTGCCCGCGATTTTTGTCTGCATCAACAACCAGTGGGGAATGGGAACCCGTATCGACCAGGCAACCAAAGCCACCAAACTGCACGAGCGTGCACAGGCCTTTGGATTGAATGCAGAAACAGTAGATGGACTGGATGTGCTGGATGTTGCTGCAGCGGCAACACGCATTGTGGATAGTGCTCGCGCTGGTACCCCGGGTTTTCTGGCGATCGATTGTTATCGCTTCTTTGGTCATGGTCGAAAAGACAAAAGTCCTTATCGCAGTGAAGCTGAAGAGGCAGAAGGACGTGCCAAAGACCCTGTCGAATTCTCCCGCAACATGCTGATCGACAATGGCATGCATGACGAAGACATGGACGCTATAGACAACAGCGTCGCGACCGAGATGGACGCCACCATCGACTTCACGATCGACTCCAAAGAACCGGCACTTAATACTATGTTTCGCGATGTATTTGCACCCGGGCAACCTGAGCCGGAGCCTGTTCGTACCCGTATCAACCGTGTTCTGTCGAGGGACTAGAGACATGCCAAAAATTGCTTATCGCGATGCACTAAAGCAGGCGCTGTTTGATGCGATGCACGCCGATCCGGATATTTTTATTATCGGTGAAGAAGTCGGTCGCTATGGTGGAGCTTACGGTGTCACCAAAGGCTTGATCGAGGAATTTGGCGTCGAGCGTTTACTGGATACGCCGATCTCGGAGCCGTCTATCGTTGGCACTGCAGTCGGTGCGGCGATGGCCGGTATGCGCCCGGTGGCCGAGTTGATGTATGTCGATTTCATCGGCATGACAATGGACCAGCTATGTAATCAGGCGGCAAAAATTCGTTATATGTTTGGTGGCCAGATCGGTGTGCCGATGGTGTTGCGCACGCAGGGTGGTACCGGTCGTTCTGCTGGTGCGCAGCACAGCCAGTCGCTGGAAGCCTACATCATGCACACACCAGGTTTACGCCTTGCCATGCCTGCGACTGTGTATGACGCCTACCATTTGCTGCGGCAGGCGCTCACTCAACCAGACCCCGTTGTGTTCATTGAACATAAAGGCCTCTATGCGATGTCAGAAGACGTTGATCTGCATGTGCCGCCACCGGAATGGGGCAAGGCTGTCGTCCGGCGCAAAGGCAGGGACCTGGTGATTGTTACCTATTCACGTCAGCTGCACTATGTGATGCAAGCGGCAGAAAATCTGTCCAGGCTTGGTATCGAGGTTACCGTGATCGATTTGCGCACGCTGAACCCGCTGGACTTTGACACCATACGTCCCGAGATAGAAAAGGTTGGCAAGGCGATGGTGGTCTCTGAGGGGGCAATGACGGCGGGCGTTGCCGCAGAACTTTCGGCTCGAATTACCGAGGAGTGTTTCGACTTTCTCGAGCAGCCGGTGATCCGCGTGGCCGGCGAAGATATCCCTGTATCCGTGTCGGTTGAACTGGAAAAGAACTCGGTGCCGACACCGGAGTTTGTCGTCGAGACAGCGAAGAAGATTCTGGCATGAGTGGTATTTTGAAAATGCCGCGTATGGGTGAAACCATGGACGAAGGCAAACTGGTGGCCTGGCTGGTCGAGCCAGGCAAGGCCTTTAAACGTGGCGATCCCATACTCGAGGTCGAAACTGACAAGACGATTGTTGAATTCCCTGCGCTGGGTGATGGCACGCTGGTCGAGTCTCTGGTCGAGATCGGTGAGATGGTCGGGGTTGGTACACCTATAGCAAAAATTGATGTGGGTGATGGGCCGGACTGGATCAGTGATGGAAGTAATGATGCAGCCGGTGAAGTAGAGACGCCAGAGCCTGAATCTGTCGCCGTGCTATCGGTGGCACCGTCTATTGCGCCTGCGGTTAATACGCCTGGTGCCACGCAACGCGCAACACCGCTGGCCCGTCGAATCGCAAAGCGGGCCAACATTGACCTTAACGGTATTGTTGGCACGGGCCGCCGAGGCCGGATTGAGCGTGGTGATGTGGAAGCCGCATCTCAAGTCATGGCTCAAACACTGGCTCATACCGAGCCCGGTGATTTACACATGGGCCACGGCATAGCCTGGGCTGAAAAGGGTCTGGATAACGGTGCACCGGTACTGTTCATTCACGGCTTTGCTGCAGACCATTCGGCATGGGCCGGGCTTCAGTCCCAACTGGCCAGATCAGGCCGTAAAACTTTCGCAATCGATCTGCCTTCGCACGGTACAGCAAAGCAGGATGCGCAGGACATCGCTGAGCTTGCACAGCCGGTGATTGCACTAGCCGAACACAAGATCGCATATCAGCCCGTTAATATAGTTGCCCATTCTATGGGCTCAATGGTGGCCGTGGCGCTGGCGCAGTCGGTAGCGACTGCTTCGTTGACGTTGATCGCGCCAGCAGGTATCGGCAGAACCATCAACTCACATTTTCTGGATGCATTGGCCAGGCCTCGTGATGTGGCTTCAGTTGCACGCGCTTTGACCAGTCTGACACAGGGTTCCAATGGATTGTCTGACGCCGCACATGAAGCAATTTATAGCACCCTTGCAAAGGGTCGTATAACCAATATCGCGCAGTGTCTTGCGGGTGCCAGCGGGCAGACGGTGGATGTACGAAAAGAGCTTGCACAGATAGCACAGGACATCCCGGTGTCGCTGCTGCTGGGTCACCGCGATCAGATTATTAACTGGTCCGAAGCGCTGGATGTCTCGCCGCTGATTGCTGTGCATCATTTCCCGGACGCCGGGCATATGCCGCATTGGGAAGCATTGCCACAGGTGCAGTTGATCATCGAACAAAAGCTAGCTGAAACAAAAGGCCGTTAAATGAGTAAAGATAAACTTAATACTGCAAAAGCGCGTCTTGGTGCTTTTGCTAAAACATCACCTGCGTTGTTTGAAGGGTTTGCCAAAATTTCTAAAACTGCAACCAGAGATGGTAGTTTTTCCGCGGCGCAAAAAGAACTGATTGCAACGGCGTTGGCCGTCAACCAGGGTTGCGACGATTGCATCATGTATCACGTTGATGCAGCAAAACGACACGGGGCAGACGAGGCTGCGCTGGTCGAAGCACTGGAAGTGGCTGTGGAAATGGGCGGAGGTCCGGCATTAATGTATGCAGGCAAGGCCCTGGAGGCATTCCGCGAACTTTGATACCAGCGGTAAATTATTGGAGGAGACGATGGCATATTTTCTAACAGTTGATGGTGGCACAGAGAGCCTGCGCGCGCGCGTCTATGATCTGAACGGTACCTGCATGGGGAGTGTAGCTTCACCCTATAAAACCACATTCGCCGCTGGTGCTCGCGCTGAACAGAACCCGGCCGATTGGTGGGACAATTTCATCAAAGCTGCCCGCGGTGCAATTGCAGAATCAGGTGTGGAAGCATCACAAATCGAATCCATCGCCTATGCAACAACCTGTTGTTCTGTTGTTGCTTTGGATGCTAACGGCGATGCGCTCAGGCCTGCTTTAATCTGGATGGACGTACGCGCCAATGCCGAAGCAGACGATGTGTTTGCCACGGGCGACGATGCACTGGTGTTAAACGGTGGAGGCACAGGCCCGGTATCGGCAGAGTGGATGATACCCAAGGCGCTTTGGCTAAAGCGCAACGAACCGGAAAATTACGACAAGGCTTACCGCATCTGTGAGTATCAGGATTACCTGACTTACAAACTAACCGGCGAATGGGCCGCCAGTCTGGATAACACCGGTTTGCGTTGGCACTACCGTAATCGCGATGGCGGCTGGGCAAAGTCTTTGGTGACGACACTGGGCATCGAAGACATCCTCGACAAATGGCCTCCTCGTGTAGCAGCGCCCGGTGAAGTACTGGGCACACTGACTGGCAAAGCAGCAGATGCACTTGGGTTACCGCAAACAGTCAAAGTAGTGCAGGGCGGTGCGGATGCTCTGGTTGGTATGATTGGTCTGGGTGTGGCACAGCCCGGACAACTGGCTCTGATCACCGGTTCTTCGCATTTGCAGTTTGGCGTCACCAAAGATCCACTGAACGCACCGGGCGTTTGGGGTGCCTATGCAGATATCGTCTACCCGGATCGCTATATCGTCGAAGGTGGACAAACGTCAACCGGCTCGATCATTAACTGGCTTGGGCGACTGACCGGTGGTCTCGATTATGACGAGCTAAACAAAAAGGCTGCAGAGCTGCAACCCGGTTGCGATGGATTGATTGTGCAGGATCATTTTCAGGGTAATAGAACACCCTATACTGATCCGCTTTCCCGCGGTGCTATCGTCGGGCTGACGCTGGCACATGAAAAACATCACATCTTCAGGGCCATGATGGAAGGGATCGGCTTTGGTACACGTGCCATTCTGGATGCGTTCTCGAATGCCGGTTATCAAAGCGGAGAAATGACGGTTGGTGGTGGCGCATCGGCCTCTGATTTGTGGCTGCAGATTCATGCGGACACCGCCGGTATACCGGTCCGCGTGCCTGCATCCCCCGACGCACCTTCAACCGGATCAGCCGTGCTGGCAGCACATGGGGCCGGGCACTTTGCCACCATAGACGATGGCATCGCTGCCATGGTGCATGCAGGTCGGGTCATCGATCCGATCGCTAAAAATGTTGCAAGTTACGAGGAAATCTACGCGCAGTATAAATCGCTCTATCCCGCGCTCAACGGTGTGCTGCGATGACACTCGCACAGCGGCTGAGCTTCGACACAAAGACCGCTGTTGTGACCGGCGGATCGAAAGGCATTGGTGCTGCTATATGCACAGGTTTTGCCGAGGCCGGTGCAACAGTGATAGTGGCAGATATTGACTCCATAGCAGGCAATGCAATCGCCGATCAAATCGGTGGACGATTTGCACAACTCGACGTCACCGACAGCGCCGCTTGCAAGGCACTGTCCGCCACTGTTGAGGCAGATATCGTAGTCGCAAACGCAGGGATTGTTCACAACGTACCCACCACTGACGCTGACATTCAGGACTTTCAATCAGTTCTGAACGTTAACCTGAATGGTGTGTTTAATACCCTGCAGGCCTTCGGTTCAAAGATGGTGCAGCGCGGGCGCGGTGCTGTGGTCTGCACGTCTTCTATCTGTGGAGAAGTCACAGTTTGGCCACAACCGCAGGCTGCCTACAACGCCGCCAAAGCTGGTGTAAATATGCTGGTGAAATCGGCTGCCGTGGAATGGGCGAAAACAGGGGTCCGCGTTAATGCTATTGCTCCCGGCTACACCGCAACCGAGCTGACACTTGCCGGACGATCCCGACCGGAGTGGTTTGATGTTTGGATGGACCGTACACCTATGGGACGCCTGGGTGATCCGCGTGAAGTTGCAGACGCCACGTTGTTCCTGGCCTCTGATGCGGCAAGTTATATCACCGGCACCATTCTTAATGTTGATGGCGGATACACCGCTGCCTGATGGAGGGACACAGGATGAAACAACGCAGAGTTGCATTGGTTACAGGAGCCAGCCGCGGCATTGGTGCTGCTATAGCAACAGGTTTGGCCAGTCGTGGCTATGATCTGGCATTGAACGATATAGAAAGTGCACAAGGTGATCTTGAAAACACGGCCGCAAACGGGCGCAAAGCAGGACAACGCGCCGAGATCTTTATCGCTGACGTTAGTCAGAAAGCGCAGGTCGATGCAATGGCCGCAGATGCCCTGAACGCATTTGGCAGCATTGATGTCATCGTTAACAACGCGGGGATTCTCATTGCAGGTGAAGTTGACGGCTTGCCAGAAAATGCCTGGGACAGTGTTATAGATGTAAACGCCAAAGGATCTTTTCTGGTGATCCAGGCACTGCTGCCCTCTATGAAGCAACGCAAGTACGGACGAATTGTTAATATCGCCTCGATCGGTGGTAAACATGGCGCACCCGAACAGGCACATTACTCTGCATCCAAAGCTGCAGTTATGGGGTTTTCCCGTGTACTGGCGCAGGAAGTTGGACCACTTGGCATCACCATCAATTGCGTGTGCCCCGGAATTATTCTCACGGATATGGGTCGAGTGAACCTTGAAGACCCTGTTGTTCGAGAAGCATGGCAGGCTAAAACCGCCATGGCTCGGATTGGAGATCCGGAAGATGTAGTTGGCCCCGTCGCTTTCTTTGCCTCAGATGATGCAGCCTTCGTAACTGGTCAAACACTTAATGTCGATGGTGGAATTGTATTTTCATAGCATGTTTGTGTTGGCGGACAGTACCTGGGAGATTACGCCCTGGCGCGCGGTGCGCTGTCGTGCAGGTAACAGGATATCGCTGCCTGGGGCCTTCATTTTGAAAAGACCAAAAACGATATGCCCGTCAGGCGGAGCCACTTTTCAAACGACGAAAAAGCAAGCGCAATCGCTTTTTGTTTTTCGTCTGCTTATCGTACTTACTGGACGGCTTTTGTATGTGCCGAAAATATCTAAATACTCATTAGCACTAAACAGGTCGCCCTTTCACCTGAGAAGCGTGCCCGCCACGCGCCGAATGGGATCGGGTGAGATTCGACGCGCAAATGGCTCTGGCGTCGAATAGACAGTCTGTCATTTTAGGATCAAACATTAATACTCTGCAAACACTATAAATAAAGCTAAAAAAGCAAAGTGCTCCGTGCGCCTCATGAATAATGCAGGCTGGCAAGTTGCTATTTTTTGACGATGTAAATGCCATAGCTATAGTAGCGCTGGTATTTTTCATAGAGCGCGATTTCAGCCTTTTCATTTTCGATAACTTCCATTGCCTCCTCACTACCGGCATGTTGCTTGATTATGTCGGGAAAGCGGCTCTGTAAAGGCAGGTAATAATTATCCAGCCAGCAGCTTGGGGGCAGATTAGAGTACCCTTCGGGTGTGTAGTCACACTGTTCCAGGATGCCGATCTTTGCCGAGGCAACATCAATTCCGGGGTACTCATCATTCCAGTGGGATTCCAGCCCGGGTGGCCGTTGATGAGTCAGCCAGGTGATTTCCGATACAATGAGTTTTCCACCCGGCTTCAGGAAGCGTCTCCACGCGGTGACTCCGGCTTCAAAACCTATGTTATAAATTGCGCCTTCCGACCAGATGACATCAAATTGTTCGTCGGCAAAAGGCAGTGTATCCATGGAACAGTTCAGTGTGGTTATTTTATCTGCCACCCCGTGTGCTTGCGCTCTGTTTTGAAGTTCTTCCAGAAATTCAGGCAGCAAGTCCACGGCGGTAATTTCGGCATCCAGTTCTGTGGCAAGCTGGATAGTCGAAGCCCCGGTGCCGCAACCGATATCTGCAATCTCTAAGCGGCGTGATTTATCCAGCCCGGCAAGTTGCATAGCCTGTGTTGTTTGAGCCTCGCCTCCGGGGCCTTGTCTGAAATTTGGTTTATGCAGGCTGATTAAAAGTTTCAGTTGTAAATCGTCCATCATTTTTCCTCATCTTAAATCGGAGTCCGTCTCACTAGTCCGAACACCGCAGGCGGAAGCGTGAAAGAATAGCGCCAATTCACATGCCTGCACGGTAATAAGCGTCGCTCGAATCAAGTTGAATCATAGATCTGTAAGCGGTGTAAAATGGCTATAATGGCCGCATGTGTGATTTTTGATCCACACCTGTCGGCCTGCACAATAGTAAGATTCAGTAGCGGAACACCTTCGAATGACCTCAACGATCATAATAACCCTGCGTCCCCTGGTCGTGGCAGTCGGGTTCACCATACTTAGCGGGTGCGCCAGTGTACCGCGTCCGGTTCAGGATCTGGAAGCAGCGACTGCTGCACTGCAATCTGCGCGTGCCAGCGGCGCGCCGCAGAATGCCGCGCAGCAGTGGCAGGTTGCCACAGAAAAGTTTGGCCGGGCCAATCAGTTGCTGGAACAAAAACAAAATACTGCCGCGCAGCGAGCATTGCAGCAGGCGACCGTAGATGCAAAGCTGGCTGCGGCGATGGCTCAATTGCAGCAGCGTGATGCTGAGCAACGTGCATTGCAGGAGGAGATCGGCCAGCTTAAACTGCGCATTGAACAGGTGCAGTCGAGTCCCCGTGAGCCTGTGCAGTAAAAATGATCGGTTTCCGAAGCGGTCTTTTGACCTGCTGTTATGACCACAGCGTTAAATAAGAACACGTGCCATATGCTGAATTGTGAGCAACACGCGGGTGCGCGAAGAAAATACAGGAATTCGATATGACCAGAGCGATTCGGGCCGTGCAGATAACCACTGCCTGTGTAGTCTTGATGCTGTTGAGTGCCTGCGCCAAACCGCCGGTAAAAAACGTGCAGCTTGATCGTGCCCGTGCCAGCTTTCAGACCATCAGTGCCGACCCTTTCGTGAGCCGATATTCAAAGGACGAGCTCAGCATTGCGCGCGCCAGTCTGGCCGATGCTGAGCAAGCGTGGCTAGGCAACGCCGATACTGTTGACGTAGATCATCGAGCATACATTGCTTTGGTAGACTTAGAGATAGCGCAAACACTTGCAACGGCACGCAGCAGAGAGGAACAAATCGCCCGTCTGCAATTGAGCCAGCGTGATGCAGTTGTGAGCTTGCGCTCTGCCGAGGCGGCTGCTGCGAATTCTGCTGCTCGCAGCGCGCAGGACGAAACAGCGCGTCTGATCGCTGAAACAGAGCAATTGAAAGCCGAGGCAGCAGCACGCGAGAATCAGCTCCAGGCACAACTTGATGAACTGAATGAATTGAGGGAACTGCAGGCCAGGAGCACCGATCGCGGGATGGTACTGACGCTGGGTGATTTGTTGTTCGATGTGGGCAAATCAACCCTGAAACCGGCTGCGATCACTGATATCAATGAAATTGCCGCATTCATGCTGAAGCATCCGGATCGGGCGGTGGTTATTGAAGGTCATACCGATGACACCGGTGACGAGGATTTCAATCGCGAGTTGTCACTGAGCCGTGCGCAGGCCATCGGCGGTGCGCTGGAGGCGCGTGGTGTCGACTTCACAAAGATAGAAACACTGGGACTGGGTGAAGAAGTACCAGTTGCCAGTAACGACACCGACGTCGGCAGGCAATTGAATCGGCGTGTCGAAATTATCTTCCCCAATGACGAGGAAGCAGGGATTGTCACTGGCAGTTCTGTCAACAGCGAGTAGTAGAGATATAAGTTGGTTATAGACAGGCTGGATCTATTTCTCACAACACAGGTTTGCGCCAAAGCCTGTGCATGACGAATTGCGAGTCGGCACTGGTGTGCCGGTTGAGGTTGAGTGCAACTGTGCAACAGTATCCACGGAGAGAAACCGTCTCTTGTTTTTACACCATCGAGTAACCCCGGCTCGGTAGCCAGTGCGGTATAAGTCTGCGTAGCGAGAACGTGCCATGGTGAGGGCCCTTGCCTTATTAAATTATGGTACGAGCATTTGAGGCGCGTAGTTATTTTAACGCCACGAAAATGATCAATAATTCCTATCACCTTTGGCGCACCGTTAGAGCGCGTTCACAGTAGTAGATGTTTTGTCGCACAGGCGTTCATCTAACAAATGCAAAACTGTCATATTTTTAGTGTCGAGTTGTTTTCGGCGACACACCAAAGTATGTCCGGTAAGTACGATACACAGAAGAAAAATGCAAAGCGTTTGCTCTTGCTCTTTGCTTTTCGCTCTTGATCTACCCGCGTTTAATCAGTTTTGAGAGTGATCGTGGAAGTGGGTCGGCGTGCCATGGATGGTGCAAAGAGCGCTGTCAGCCATGGATGGCTGCAAGCGCTATCCACTTGCACGATCACTCTCAAAATGCCGCAGGCACCGAAGGGCTGATTAGCCGCAAAAACACTTTTTGCTTCCGTTTTTGTCTTTTCAAAAATGAAGGCCCCCGGCAGGGTGTCATGTTAGCAGCGCACCGCTCGCCGAGGCGTAATCTCCCAGGCTTTTGTATGTAAATAAGTAGCCTGGACCGAGGTTGACTATCCGGTGTCAGTCGAGTGTGACTCGAAATGAAATTCTATTGTTTTCCAGAAGACGTATATCAGTGATCGACAATCCTGATATTGTGCCATCCCACCAACGAGAGTTTGGCTGTGTATTATTACTAAATTCAGCGCCAGGGCCATACGCATCGGTTTCATCAGCGGCGTTAACTCCGTTTTCGAGATCAAAATTCCCGTCTGCTTGTTCAAGCGATGATCTGTAATGCTGTCCTTCAGAAATATCTATACTGAAGTTACTTGCCACGTTTTTATCAAGATGCCAGATATATAAGCCTCTCTCGGCACTGGGCTCTATTCTCTGTGTGGTTATGTGCTTATTGTTTCTTGCTTCGATAACAAAATATTCCAGTGGATCATTTGGATTGACAAAGCGGTATGCTAAGTTTCCGTTTTCCTCAAGTGTAATTACTTCAGATTGCGTAATATTTTCTACGTCAATCCATCCGACGTCAATCAACAGTGAGGCATTGGGAACGCCGATCCAGTACCTGTTGCTAGACATTAGATCATAGCGTCCGGTACCGCTCCCGCCCTTGATATTATAGGTGTCCGGCCAGCTAAATAGCATATGACCATATTCATGTAGTATCGTAAATAAGCTTTGAGTAGAGGCTATCATTTGGCCACCTCTCAGACCATTAGGCGCAATAAATCGATCACCAATTCTGTGAGTTCCTCCCGTTCCCGGAATGGATGCAGTCGTAATGACTGACAATCCCTCTATTCGACCATCCTCATCCAGGCTGAGCTGATCCCAGGAGAATTCCGGATTATTCTGCGCTACCCATTCGAATGCATCTGCAAATAGCTCAAGATTCGTTATCCAGGTTTGGTTCAGATAATACTCACGCGTATTCGGCGCTCGATAGTAGCCGAAAACATGATTTTCGATATCTATGTTTCCTCTACTTACCTCGGTCCAATAGTCTTTTATATTGAGCAGGTTTTCGCCGTCGTTCCAACCAGGTGTGTTGAAGAAGTTATCCATCCATGCGACCGAATTTGTAGCTGGTGCATCAGGAAAATCAATTAATACGACTAAGGTTTGAAGGACTTCCGGCGAGGATACCCTTTCGATTCGAATGGAACTTAAACTATCGTTAAATGAGTCATCAATAAGGCATGAGTCGTCGGTATTCTTGATAATTGATTCGCCGCTATAATTTGCGCTTTGATACAGGGTTATCTGATAGCCCTCGTTTATTTGTAATGAAGAAATATCATTATTAGCAACTCCCAGTTCACTAAGATCATATTCACCTTCCGCCAGCACCAAACTGGATCCGTTATAACCACAATGCTGGAAAACGGTAACCGCAGAAGTTTGATCAGGGCCTAGCAATATA
>CAZNOB010000067.1:22309-24450 GCA_964574535.1 uncultured Granulosicoccaceae bacterium
TGACGGATCGGACCCGGATGGATCGGGGATCGTAGTTGGGGGTTCCCCATCAATCGATACGGAGTTACTGTCACAAGCTGAGAGGAGAGCAGCCGTAACTATCAGCGCACTTAAAGTTCTAAACAAAGCAATGTTCTCCAGCCGTTTTGTGACAACGCCAATATAGAAGTGTGATAATGCGACAGCAACAATAGATCAACCCTGATTTGGGCAGATCTGTCGGTATGTGCGTGACATTTTACAAACAAGCCCATACTGACAACGAACAGGGCTACTACGCGGAATGGGAAAAACTGCTTTGCAATTCAGGAAGGTTGGCGCGGCAGCAAAATAGAAGGCCTGGTTTATGGCCCCTTTAAGTATTGCGGCAGATGTTTCTGATGCAGTAGCGTTTATTGCAGGCCAGCACGGGTAGTGAAGACATGCATCCGGTTCGAAGTGTTGTGGAAGTTACTACCATGGACAGGGGACTTCTGAAATCCAGGTTAGCCATTGCTTCTTTGTGCCACCTTGCCTGATAGTCAGGCGGTATACCCGATTCCATATTATCATTGCTCACTGTAATCAGGAGCTTAATAACTCTGAGCGCACCAATGGAAACCTGGAAGCATATCTATGAAACGGACTGTGGAACATTCATTGAGCAAGCTCTATGAAAATACAGCAGCAGATATACCTGTCGCAGATATTTCCATCACTGAGCGAATATTTGCCAATCTTGTAGAGCGCCCCGATGCTGTGGTTCTGGTGGATGGTCCGACAAATCGAAGTATGACAGCGGTTGACTTTATTGATCAGGTAAAGCGTCTTGCCGGTGGATTGACAAGCAATGGGTTTGGCAAGGATAGCGTAGTTGGATTGATGGCCCCCAATTCGCCTGAGTACTGCGTGGTGTTTCATGCGGTTGCGTGGGCAGGTGGGACGATCACGACTATTAATCCCACCTACACCTCTTCAGAGGTCAAGCATCAGCTCAATGATTCCGACGCTGAATTATTAATTACCGTACCGATGTTTCTGGAAACAGCTAAAGAGGCGTTGTCTGGAACAAAAATAAAAGAGCTAGCTGTTATCGGTGAAGCCGAAGGTACGCAAACACTGACCGGTTTGTATGGTGACCCGCTTGAAAAACAGGTACCGGTCGATCTCGAAAAACACATTGTGGTGTTGCCCTATTCTTCGGGTACCACCGGTCTGCCGAAAGGTGTTCAGTTGTCGCATAGAAACCTGGTCGTCAACGTCGATCAGACGATAACCTGCAGTGACTTTCGTGCAGGTGAGGTAGCGGCGGCGTTTTTACCGTTCTTTCATATTTACGGTATGAACGTCATGATGAATGTACATTTGGCAGCAAGTAGTGCGCTGGTCACAATGCCGCGTTTTGATCTTGAGTTGTTTTTGCAAATCAGTCAGGACTATAAAGCCAGGCGGATGTGGATCGTGCCACCCATTGCGCTGGCGTTGGCGAAGCACCCGCTAATTGACAATTATGATCTGAGTAGTGTTGAACTGGTTTTGTCGGGTGCAGCGCCACTTGGAGCCGAGCTGTCAGAGGCGGTATCTGAAAGACTTGGCTGCCTGATGTTGCAAGGCTTCGGTATGACTGAACTCAGTCCGGTATCGCATATAACACCGTTAAAGGCTCCTAAATCGGGGGCATGCGGTTTGGCAGTGCCAAATACACAATGCCGTATTGTCGATCCGGAAAGCGGGGCTGATCTGCCCGCGGGTGAGGCGGGTGAGCTGTGGATTAAAGGACCGCAGGTTATGATAGGTTACCTGAACAACCCGCAGGCAACGGCGGATACCATCACTGATGATGGCTGGTTAAAAACCGGTGATATATCAATCATAGATAGCGACGGTTATATGTCTGTTGTAGACAGGCTAAAGGAACTGATCAAATACAAGGGGTTTCAGGTAGCACCGGCCGAGCTGGAGGCAACACTGGTTGCGCACCCGGGAATCTCGGATGCAGCGGTGATAGGTTTACCTGATCCCGAAGCAGGAGAACTGCCGATAGCGTTTGTTGTAACCGCAGACCCGGCACCGACTGTTGATGAGATAAAATCTTATCTGATGGAACGTCTGTCCAGCTACAAGCAGGTGCACAAGGTGGAGTTTGTTAAAGAAATACCCAA